>JBOGMR010000281.1:0-10119 GCA_050746825.1 Bryobacteraceae bacterium
GGTCGAGGTACAGAGCCGCTTTCGGCTGTCCGGCGAAGTTCTCGGATTCGACGTCGGCCACTACGACCGCGACCTTCCGTTGTTCATCGATCCCACGCTCTCCTACAGCACTTATCTGGGCGGCGGCGGCTCAGACAAGGCAACGGCCGTTGCGGTCGATTCGTTCCACAACGCCTACCTCACCGGCTTCACCGATTCGCTGGATTTCCCCGCCACCACGGGCGCTCTGCGCACCACAACCGGGGGCGGCAATGACGCATTTGTAGTGAAGCTGAACGCCACGGGAACAGCGGTTCTTTGGGCAACCTATCTTGGCGGCAGTGGCGACGATCGCGGGTTTTCGATTGCGGTCGATGGGGCCGGCAGCGCGTACGTGGCGGGCTGGACGCAATCGGCTAACTTCCCGACCAAGACGCCGAAGCAGGCGTCGTCGGGCGGCGGCCGCGACGCGTTCGTCGCCAAGCTGAGCCCGAACGGCGCCTCGCTCGTGTACAGTACCTATCTCGGCGGAGCCGGCTCCGATACCGCCAACGGAATCGCCATCGATTCGAGCGGCAATGCATACATCACGGGCTCGGCCACGTCGCCCAATTTCCCGATCGTGGGCGGAGTGCAAGGCACGAACCGCGGGCAGACGGACGCGATTATCGCCAAGCTGGTTCCGGCGGGGAACGCGCTGGCTTACAGCACTTATTTAGGCGGCGCCGGGGACGATCGTGGAGCAGCCATCGCGATCGACTCGGCCGGCAATGCCTACATTACCGGCACCACCAGTTCGAACAATTTCACGACGGTCACACCGGTACAAGCGGCGCTCGCGGGCCAGCAGGATGCATTCGCCGCCAAGTTGAATGCCGCAGGAAGCGCACTGGCGTACAGTACTTACCTCGGCGGCACGAAGGACGAGTATGTCGAGGTTGGAGCCAGCATCGCGGTTGACGCCTCTTCGAGCGCCTATATCGTCGGGACCACAACCTCCGCCGACTTTCCGACCGCGTCTGCGATGCAATCTTCCCTACGCGGCGTTTACGACGCGTTCGCGGCGAAACTGTCCACGGCGGGCACAGCACTCGTCTACAGCACCTACATTGGTGGAGCCAGCGTCGATTATGCAAATGCCGTGGCGGTCGACAGCAGCGGCAACGCGCATGTCGTGGGTTACACGAACTCGTTTGACTTCCCCATTTCGGGCTCCGAACAGCCGACACCGGCCGGCAACTACGACGCCTTTCTCGCCAAGCTGAACGCCACCGGAAGCACGATCGGCGAAGGCGCATTCCTGGGAGGCACCGGCAGCGACACGGGCTTCGGCATTGCGCTGGACACGGCTGGTGGGGCATACGTCGTGGGACAAACGATGTCGTCCAACTTCCCGCTGAAAGATCCGATTCAGACCAGCAACAACGGGAACCTGGCAGCCTTTGCGGCCAAGTTCGCCTTCACAACCGTGGAACTGCCGCAGGGTGTTTCCGTCACACCGTCCTCCGGAACGGGCTACACGCAGAGCTTCACCCTGACCTACTCGCACTCCGCCGGTTACGCCAGCATCAAAACGGCCGACGTACTCTTCAACGCAACCGCGACCACTTCGTCGGCCTGCTATGTGCGCTACGACCGTACGCTCAACGCACTACAACTGGCGAGCGATACGGGGTCGGGCTGGGTCGGGTCGATCACGCCGGCGACCGCGGGCACATTGCAGAACACGCAGTGCAGCCTGAATGCGGCCGGCTCCTCGGCGAGCGGCACTGGCGCGACCCTGACGGTGGTGGTCGCGCTGACCTTCAAGGCCGCGTTCCCGGGCGCCAAAAACACCTACATTCAAGCCACCAACAACGCGGATCTTTCCGCCGGCTGGCTGATGCGGGGCGGCTGGACCGTCCCGGCCAATAACAATCCGGCTCTGGTGTCGGTGACTCCGGCCACAGGCTCGGGATCGAGCCAGAGCTTCAGCTTCGTTTTCTCGGACGGGAACGGCTTCGCCGACCTCGCCACCGCCGAGATGAATTTCAACACATCGACGGCCGTTTCCAGCGCGTGCTACATCCGGTACACGCGCGCCACCAACTCGATTGAACTCGCGAGCGATGCCGGGAACACCTGGCTCGGCCCGTTGGTGCTGGGCGCGGCCGGTTCGCTGACGAACACACAGTGCGGCGTGGATGCGGCCCTCTCGTCCGCCATCGGCGCCGTCAACGACCTGACGGTCAATCTGTCGATTTTGTTCAAAGCCGTCTTCGCGGGCGGCAAGTCGGTCTACATGCAAGCGACCGACAGCGGCAACGTCACCACCGCCTGGCAGGCGAAGGGCGCCTGGACCGTGACTGCCGGCGGGCCTCTGCCGCCGGTCAACCTCTCGGTCACCGCTCCCTCGGGGTCGGGATCGACGCAGACGTTTACTTACGTTTTCACCGATCCATACGGCAACGCGGATCTCAAGTGGGCCTGGTTCAATATCAACACGTCGAACCTGGCCGCCAATTCCTGCTACGCGCGGTACACGCGCGCCACCAACGTCGTTGAGTTGGCCACGGACAATGCGGCGGGCTGGGTCGGATCGGCCGTGGTCGGCGCGGCGGGCAAGCTGATCAACACGCAGTGCATGATCGACGCCGGCCTGTCCACGGTGGTTGCGTCGGGCGATACCCTCACGTTGAACATCAGCACTGTGTTCAAACCGGCCTATGCGGGCGCGAAGAACATCTACATGCAGTCGATGTCGAACACCAGCGTTGTCGCCGGGTTCCAATACAAAGGCTCGTTCACGGCCCTGGCCGACGGTACTCTGCCTCCCATGAACGTCTCGGTAACGCCGTCGTCCGGCAGCGGCTCCGCTCAAACGTTCAGCTTCCTCTACTCCGATCCGTATGGCTACGGCGACCTGCAATCGATCTGGCTGAACATCAATACTTCGTCTTCCTCCGTGGGCGGCTGCTACGTGCGATTTACGCGCTCGACCAACGTAATGGAACTGGCGAACGACGCCGGAACCGGCTGGATCGGTTCGGCGGTGATCGGTCAGACAGGCAAGCTGCAGAACAGCCAGTGCAGCATCGACGCGGGGCTGTCAACGGTCGTCGGGTCCGGAGAGAATCTGACCCTCAACTTATCCATGATCTTCCGGTCGGCATTTGCAGGCGTCAAATACATTTACATGCAGTCGATGAACAACACGGGGACACTAGGACCCTTCCAATACAAGGGCGCCTACACCGTGCTGGCGGGCGGCAGCCTGACGCCGTCCAACGTCTCAGCGACGCCGTCATCCGGTTCGGGTTCCTACAAGAACTTCTCCTTCCTGTATTCAGATCCGTACGGCGCGGCCGACCTGAAATGGCTCTGGATCAACATTCACTCGACCAACACGTCGGTCGGCGCCTGCTACGGCAGATATACGCGCGCCACCAATGCGTTTGAACTGGCAAATGACGCCGGCACAGGCTGGCTCGCCCCGATTTATCCGGGAACGGCAGGCAAGGCAACCAACAGCCAGTGCAGCGTGGATGGCGCGCAGTCGTCCGTCGTCGCGTCCGGCGATAACCTGACGATGAACCTTTACATCATCTTCCGGCCTGTTTTCGCGGGCGCACGCAACATCTATATGCAGTCGATGAGCAATTCGAGCGTGGTCGCCGATTTCACTTATAAGGGCGCCTGGACGGTCACCGCGGACGGGGCCTTGAAGCCCGCGAACACCTCGGTAACTCCGTCGTCGGGTAGCGGATCCTCACCGGCCTTTTCGTTCCTATACACCGATCCCTACGGATTCGCCGACCTGAAGTGGGTCTGGGGGACCGTCGGGTCGACGGCCGGCTCGGCCAATGCATGCTATTTCCGGTACACGCGCGCGACCAACGTCTTCGAATTGGCCAACAATACCGGGTCGGATTGGGCAGGCTCGGGCACAGTGGGTTCGGCCGTCACGCTTCAGAACAGCCAGTGCTCCGTCAACCTGGCTTCAGTGGCGGTCGTCGGCTCCGGCGACACTCTCACGGTTAGTGTGCCAATGGTCTTCAAGACCGGATTTACGGGATCGAAGAACCTGTTTATGCAGTCGATGAACAACTTCAACAACGTAGCCGACTTCCAGTGGCGTGGATCGTGGACGATTCCATGAGAGGTTTTCCCGCTCCGGCACACTATTAAGCCAAGAAGTTCCGAGCGGACTATGCTAATTCTCATTGTTCTACTCCTGGCGGCCCTGGCGGTGATGAACTATCGACTCGCCCACTCGCTGCTGTATCCGCCGGCTCTATACGCTACGCTCTGGTCTTTGTTTCTGCTCGCGCTGTTCCTTTCCGGAAACACGTTTTATCCGATTTCCGGCGATACGATGACGGTCTATCTGGTGGGCGCCGTCGCGTTCAGTGTGGGGGGGCTCCTGATCCACAAGCGCGGGATGTCCTCGACTCAGACTGGGGTCAACCGTCGGTTCGTCTCAATGGTTTTGAACGGGGGCCTCCTCCTGCTGGTGGTAGCCCTCCCGTTCTATTGGGAGTACATCCAAGAACTGGCGGCGGCGTCTCTCTCTCCCGACTTCTGGTATGGCGTGCGTGTCGAGTCGATCGCACGCAGTGAAGAATGGAGCAAGAAGAGTCTCAGCGCGCTGCTGCTGGAAAACATTTCCGCGGGCGGCATTCTGTTTGCCCTCGGGGCAGTCGCCGATGGGGCCAGGACACGCTGGCAGAAGATCCGGCTGGCACTGCTGGTCACGATCGCGCTGGCTTATCAACTGATGATGGCGGCGAGCAGTGCCGCGGTCTTCATGGCGCTCGCCATCATCGGCATCGACGCCATGCGGCGCAGACGCCTCCGCATCAAAGCCATCCTGGTGGGATCTCTCATCCTCGCCGTAAGCTTTTCGGCGGTGGCCATTTACCTGAATAAAGGTGCGACCCGCTCCGACGCCTCGCTCCTCGAGAATGTCGGCAGCCTGGTCGAGTTGTTCGAATGGTACGCGCTGGGCGGCGTCGTTTCGTTTGACCGGGTGGTGCAGCAGCCGGGCAGCATACCGGCTGCCTGGAGCATCTGGCGGGTGTTCATGCAGACGGCTAATAAGTTCGGGGCGGGCTTCGACGTTCAGCCGCTGCACGCCGAGTACACCATGATTTCGCCGACCATGGAATCGAACGTGTACACGATCTATTTCGCGTACTACCCCGAGTACGGTCTTCTCGGAGTCATGGCGATCATGGTGTTCCTGGGTGCGGCGTTGACTTGGATTTACCGGCGCGCCGCTGCCGGCAATCCCAAAAGCATTCTCCTGTACGGGCTCGCTCTCGCCGGGATGGCATTGAGCGGCTTCAACGAACAATTCTTCATCACGCTGAACTTCTGGTTCAAAGCCCTGGTGTTCGGCCTGGTGTTATATCGCCTGCCGGCCTTTTTCCGGCGAACGGCAAACAGTATTTCCATTTACCCTCAGGTCAGACAAGGCCTGTATTACAGACGTTCCAATGTGTGAGGCTCGATTGCGTCGACTCGTTCTGATTTTTGTTTCTTCCTTGGCGTTTGCTCAAGTGCGTCCAGCGGTCATGCCGGAGGTGAACACCTCCAACCTTCCCGTTAATTTGCCGATGCAGAGGATCGGCCCGAATGACCTGATCTCGGTCGCCGTCTACGATGCGCCGGAGTTTACGCGCGCGGTGCGTGTGGGAGCCGACGGTTTCATCCGCTTTCCCATGCTGAAGGCGGCGGTGACCGCCTCGGGTAGGCTTCCGAATGAGCTGGAAACCACGATTGCCGCCGCTCTGAAAGCTGAAGAGCTGATTCTCAATCCGTTCGTCACCGTGACGATCGTCGAGTATCACAGCCGGCCGATCAGCGTCGCGGGCGCGGTGCGCAAGCCGCTCACGTTCCAGGCCGCCGGGCCGGTCACATTGCTGGACGCGCTGACCCGCGCCGAAGGCCTCACGCAGGACGCCGGATCGGAGATTCTGGTGAGCCGGCCGGCCGCACGCACCAGCGCGGCCGAGTCGAACGATCCGGTCCCGAACTACGTCCAGCGCATCCCGGTCAAAGGGCTAATCGATACCGCCGACCCCGAGCTGAATCTCGTGCTCACCGGGGGAGAGGAAATCCGGGTGCCTGACGTCGGACGCGTCTTCGTGGTCGGCAACGTGCGCAAGCCCGGAGCCTTTTCGCTGCGTGACGGACCGGAGACCAGTGTGATGAAGCTGCTGGCGCTGACCGAAGGACTGACCCAATTCGCCGGCCGGCAGGCCTACATCTATCGCCGTGAAGGCGCCGGCGGCTCCAAGAACGAAATCCCGATCGAGCTGCGCAAGATCATGGAGCGCAAATCGCCCGATGTGACTTTGCAGGCGAACGACATTTTATACATCCCGGACAACACCGGCCGCCGCGCCGCGCTGAGCGCGATCGAGCGGGTTTTGTTGTTCGGCAGCACGGCGGGCGCGACGGCGCTCGTATACCGCGCACGCTAGGCGCCGTTTGTGTGGGCGGGCGCCATCGCCTGCGCGGAGGCCCCGCCTCCGCCAGCCCCACATAGCGGGACCAACAATACGAGTACATAGAGACATCCAATGAAGCTACTACCTGAAGACTCCTCCGATCGCAATCTGCCTGTCCTGGCGGAATCTTATCGCGCCGCCGAGGCGTATCGCATGACCGAGCCGCCCCGAGGGTACGGCATGGAGCCGGAGCCGGCGCAGTCCGCCATTCCGCTCTCGCAATTCCTCTGGATTCTCAAGCGTCATCGCTGGAGAATTCTTGCCTTTGTGGCCGCCAGCGTTGTCGCCACTCTGGTGGTTTCCTCGCGCATCCAACCGGTTTATGAATCCACCGCGACGGTCGACGTCGATCGTCAGAGTCCCACAGGCGTCATCGGCCAGGAGTCGATGCGTTCGGCCACCAACGACGCGGATCAGTTCCTGACGACGCAGGTCCGCCTGATCCAATCGGATTCCGTGCTGCGGCCGGTGGTGCAAAAGTATCGTCTGCAGGAAGTCGAGCGCGATACCGATGAACCACCTACGAAAGCGGCCGCCGACGCGCCGGTGCTGTTGAAACGGCTCAAGGTCGATCGCCCGCGCAACACCTATCTGGTCTACATCAGTTACCGGTCGACCGATCCGCGCCTGGCCGCCGACGTGGCCAATTCGATCGCGCAGTCCTACCTCGAACACACCTTCAACATCCGCTACCGGTCAGCGGCGGGTTTGTCCGCGTTCATGGAAAAGCAGCTCGAAGAGCTGAAGGCCAAGGTGGAGCTTTCCAGCTCCGCGCTGATGCAATTCGAGCGCGAGCTGAACGTCATCAATCCGGAAGAAAAAACCAGCATCATCTCCGCGCGTCTGCTGCAGCTCAATACGGAGTTCACCAACGCGCAGGCCGATCGTGTCCGTAAGGAGGCCGCCCACCAGTCGGTCCAGTCCGGTACGATCGAGGCCGCGCAGGTTTCGACGCAGGGCGAAGCCCTCAAGAAGCTGTCCGAGCGCGTCGATGAAGCTCAAACGCGCCTGGCAGAGCTGGCCGTCCACTACGGCGTCAACCATCCGGAGCACAAGAAAGCGCTCACCCAGTTCAACGAAGCCAATCGCCTGCTCCAGCAGACTAAGGAAAACATCGGACGGCGCGTGGACGTCGAGTACCGCGAAGCAGTCAACCGCGAAGGCATGCTGCGCAAGGCTGTGGCCGAGCAGAAGGCCGAGTTCGACCGCCTCAACGCGCGGTCGTTTGAATACCAGACGCTCAAGCGCGAAGCCGATACCGACAAGAAACTCTACGAAGAGCTGGTCCGCAAGATCAAGGAAGCCGGCATCAACGCCAGTTTTCAAAACAGCTCGATCCGCATCGCCGATCCGGCGCGGCCGGCGGCAAGGCCAGTCTATCCGCGGCTCCTGTTCAACCTGACCTTGGCCCTGTTCGCCTCGCTTCTGATCGGCATCGCCGCCGCGACCGTTCACGACCTGCTCGACAACACGATACGCGATCCGGAGCAAGTGGCGCGGACGCTGTCGGCCGAAGTGGTGGGCACCGTCCCTGAATTCAAGAATCTCCGCCCCCTGGCCGCCGCCGGTGCGTCCTCAACCAGCACGGAGCTGGTCACACTGGCGGATTCCAGCGACCAGGATGCTGCCGGATACGCCGAAGCGATTCGCACTCTCCGCAATTCAATCCTGCTGACCGATTTCGATCGCCGCCTGCGATCGCTGCTCATCACCAGCGCTTGTCCCGGCGAGGGCAAGTCGACGATCGCGATGCAACTCGCAATTGCACACGCCGGACAGAACCGCAAGACGCTGCTGATCGACGGCGATCTGCGGCGCCCGAGCGTGCACCGCAAGTTTGGGATCTCGGCCGCGCAGGGGCTTTCGAACGTGGTCCTTTCGGATGTCGCCTGGCAGGACGTCCTGGTGAAGCAGGAACAGCATCCCGAGCTTGACATTCTGACCGCGGGACCGGTCACGCGCCGCTCCTCCGATCTGCTGGAGAGGTGCCTGCTTCAGATTCTGGAAGAGGCCTCCCTGACCTACGATCTGGTGATTCTGGACGGCCCGCCGTTGCTGGGCTTCGCGGAGTCGCTGCACATGGCGACGGCAGTCGACGGCGTCGTCGTGATCGGCCGTGCAGGCCAGACCAGCCGCCAGGCGGTCGGCTCGGCTCTCGGTACCCTCACCCGTCTTCGCGCCAATGTCGTCGGGCTGGTGCTAAACGGCGTGAATAAGGGCATGAGCAACAGCTATTACTACTACGGCAACTACGGCAAGTATTACCGGCCGAACGAGGTCGAGGTTTGATTGATCACCGCCTCGTTGAAGACCGCCTGCCGCCGCGCGCGGCTCAGTACGGAGCCGCGACCGTGAGGGAGCGGATGATCGACCGCTATGCTTAAAGACCGCATCCTAGCCAAAAATGTGGCCTGGAACCTGATAGGCCTGGGAATGCCGCTGATCGTGGCGTTCCTGACTATCCCTTATCTCATTCGCGGATTCGGCGCCGAGCGCTTCGGCCTGCTGACTTTCGCCTGGGCCCTCATCGGTTACTGCAGCCTGTTCGATCTGGGACTTGGCCGGGCGCTGACCAGGCTGGTGGCCGAAAAGCCGGAAGAGCAGATCGGAAGTACGGTCCGCACCGCGCTAGTGCTGATGGTGCTGCTCGGGGTGGGTGGCGGCCTGTTGCTCGCCGCTCTGGCGCCGATGGCGAACTCCGGATTCAGCATTCCCACCCCGCTCGTAGCCGAGACCATGCCGGCACTGCTGCTGGTGGCTGTCGCAATCCCAACCGTGACGCTCACGGCCGGCCTGCGCGGCATCCTCGAAGCGAAACAGCAGTTCGGGATGCTGAGCGCGATCCGGATCGTCACGGGCGTTTTCACTTTCGCAGGTCCCCTGATGGCGCTCCGGTTTTCGAGCCACCTGGCCGCGGCGGTGCTTCCTCTCGTGTTGGTCCGCGTGGCGGCGCTCATCGCCCATGCCGTTCTCTGCCGCAGCGCATTTCCCGTCCTGCTGGCGGGCGGACGTCTCGATTGGAAGTCGGTCAGCCCGCTCTGCCGCTTCGGCGGATGGCTCACCGTCAGCAATCTTCTGAGCCCGTTGATGGTCACGCTCGACCGGTTTCTGGTCGGTGCGCTCGTTTCCGTTTCCAGCGTGGCCTATTACGTGACGCCTTACGAGCTGGTGACCAAACTTCAAGTGGTGCCGTCGGCGATCACCGGCGTTCTCTTCCCGGCCTTCAGCCACTCGCTCGCGAACGACCGGAGCCATGCGCGGAGGCTTTACCTGCGGGCGATTGGCGCCATCGTGGCCGTGCTACTGCCGGTCGTGGCCGCCATGATTATTCTGGCAAAGCCTGTACTTGAAATGTGGCTCGGCGCCGAATTCGCCGAGCGTGGTTACCGTGTCCTCCAGCTTCTGGCGGCCGGTGTTCTCATCAACGCGGCTGCCTACATTCCCGCGTCCTTTCTGCAAGCCTCCGGCCGCCCCGATCTTACGGCCAAGTTTCACATGCTGGAACTGCCATTCTACCTGCTGGCCGTCGTCTGGATGATCCGTGAATGGGGCATCACCGGCGCGGCCGCCGCCTGGGCGCTGCGGGTCACCGCGGACGCCGCGCTGCTGTTCTGGTCGGCCCGAAGGGAGCAGGCGTGTTGAAGGT
>JBOGMR010000282.1:0-2014 GCA_050746825.1 Bryobacteraceae bacterium
CGATTGGCGCGACCGGATCGAAGGGGTGATTGGGGAGGATCTTGCCATCTACCGTGGGACGCCAGGCGGGGCCCCGGTCCGGAACACTACCTTGTGATGCAGCTCTTGCTCTCGCGCGAACTTGGGCTTCCATCAAACGCGACACCGGCACGTTTTGAAGCTCATCGACTTGCGAACGGCTCAGGCCGAGCTCCGAAAGCAATGCCGAGGCCAACCGTCCGGTCGAGTCCGGAGTCGCCTCGCGAAGCCCAGTTCCGCGCGGGCCGGAACCGCTCTGAATGATCGCTCGATGGAACAATCCCTTCGCAGCCGGCATAGCCATCAGAGCGCCGATCTTCAGGCCGCCGCCGGATTGGCCAAAAATCGTTACGTTGCCGGCATCGCCGCCAAAGTTCGCGATGTTGTCCCGAATCCATTCCAAGGCCTCGACTAAATCCAACTGACCCACATTGGCCGAACTCGCATACTTTTCCCCATACTCGGCTAGATTGGCGTAGCCCAGCACATTGAGACGATGGTTCAAGCTCACAACCACCACATCGCCCCGGCGGCTGAGATTCTCGCCATCGTAGGCATTGAGGTGATGGCCGGAGCCCGCCAGATAACTGCCGCCATGGATCCACACCATGACCGGCCGCTTCCGGGTATTCGTGATTCCAGGAGTCCAGATATTAACTCGCAAACAATCTTCGTTCTGCTGCCCGTTGTCAAGCTCGAACAGGAAGGCGTTCTCGTCGTCCGCCGAAAAGAAGGCAAAGGGAGCTTGCGGGCAAACTGGTCCGTAGGACATCGAACTGCGCATGCCCGTCCACGGTTTGGGTTTTGTGGGAGGCAGGAAACGCGCACTTCCACCGGTCGGGCCAGCGTAGGGAATTCCCTTGAACGTGAAAATGCCGTTGCGGGTGTACCCGCGGACTCTACCCGCCGTGGTGTCAACGACGGCATTCGAAGCGGAGGCAATGATCGCGGCTTGACCGGCGCCCGAGCTGATTTGTGGAGCAGCGCCGCGTGCGCACTCTGTGACGCCGCCGGCGAGGGCGGCTGTGCTCTTGAGCCACGTGCGGCGACCAACCCTTGTGACGAGCGGGATCATTTTTTGCTCGCGGATCGCCCGCCACCCGGCACCGGCAGCGTCGCCACTGCCAGCCAATAATGACCAGCGGCTGAGGATGAACCTGGAGTTCCCACGAGACTGCCGTCCCTGCGTGTGACGTAACGTCGGACGGCCTCTGGTCCGCTCATCAGGAACTGCTCGACCAAGTCTAAGCCCGTGCCTTTTACGAATTCCCGTTCCGCTCCATCCGGCAGTCCGAAAATTACCGGCTCACTCCAGCTCGCCCTCGGATCACTCGGACCGCGATCCCTCTCGACGAAGCTTTTTGTGTAATAGTCGAAAACGACGGAGCTCGCGGGCGCCGAGTCGCGCGCGATGAACTGCAACGTTTCCCGGACTGCCTCCTCCGGGATATACATCGTCACGCCTTCCCAGATGAAGAATGACTTACGATCCGGCCGGTATCCGCGCTTGCGCAGCACGGCGCCGAGTTTCTCTCTTGTGAAGTCGATCGGCGCATAAACGAGGTTCGGCGGCGTGGTCCCGAGCACTTCATGGACCCGACGCTTCTTGTACTCCTGTGTGGGGCCATAATCCACCTCGAATACCTTCACATTTCGCAGCAACTGGCGAAATCGATAAGCGCGGCTATCGAACCCCGCACCGAGGATCACGACTTGGGTTGCGCCGGCAAGAATCGCCTTTTCCAGTTGCTCGTCGATGATACGCGTGCGAACAATCTGGCCGGGAACCGCAAAGGCTTTGAGCTTATCCTTGAGGGCTTCTCGATAGTCTTTGGTGACTCCGAGCATGAGAGGCAAATCGGGAAGCAGCGCCCGCTCCTCCGCGCCAAGAAACCGCTCCGCCAGCCAGTCCGGGTTTCGAACGCTCGGATCGGGATCGTGCGAGCCAATGGCTCTCGCCGCCATCGTCACAATCGACGTTTTCGACGGCTTGCCC
>JBOGMR010000283.1:0-2724 GCA_050746825.1 Bryobacteraceae bacterium
GATCCGTGTTGTGCTTCGCGACTACGCCCACACGCGGCCGCGCATCAATTTTCCGAACGCGCTCGGCGGACGTGACTCCTTCGCACCCATACGCGGCATGTTGCTAGGGCCGGATCTGAAAAAGCTGTCTGAACTGGCAAAACTGATCAGCCTCGAGTTGTTCAAGGCCCCGGCCGTGGCCGATCCGCGCGTCGCGCTCAATCTGAACAATCCCGAGATGCAGGTCACCATCGACCGCGCGCGCGCTTCCGACCTCGGCGTCCGTGTTTCCGACATCGCGGGAGCCGTACGGCTGCTGATGTCGGGTGAAGACCAGATCTCAACCTTCAAGGAAGGCGCCGAACAGTATCCGGTGACGATGCGTCTGAATGCTTCGCAGCGGGACGATCCTGCGGCCTTGAGCCGGCTCCTGATTCCCTCGTCCAAGCTTGGATTAATCCGGCTGGATTCGGTGGCTCACCTTGAGAGGGGATTGGGTCCGGGACGCATCGACCGTTTTAATCGCCAGTTTTCAGTCGGCATCTACGGCAACGTAGCGCCCGGGTACACGCTCACCGACGCTGCGGAACAGGCGCTGGCTGCAGTAAATCGCGTCGGTCTGCCTTCAGGCTACACGCTGAAATTCTCCGGGCAAGTCAAAATCCTGGAAGAGACCACAGCCAACATGGTGATGGCGCTGATCCTGGCGTCGGTGTTCATGTACATGGTGCTGGCGGCGCAGTTCGAGAGCCTGACGCACCCTTTCATCATCATGTTGACGCTGCCCCTCTCGGTGCCCTTCGCGCTCATTTCGCTGATCGCCACGGGGCGTTCGCTGAACCTGTTCAGCGCGCTCGGTATTCTGCTGCTGTTAGGCATTGTCAAGAAGAACGGCATCCTGCAGATCGACTACATGAATCACCTGCGCTCGCAAGGCCATCCGCTGCATTGGTCGATCATCGAGGCGAACCGCGTGCGGCTTAGGCCGATCCTCATGACCACGTTTTCGATTGTGGCCGGTCTGATTCCCACCGCGGTTGGGATCGGCGCTGGTGCGTCGCAGCGCTCGGCGATCGCCGTGACAATCATCGGTGGACAGATGCTTTGCCTGGTGCTTTCGCTACTCGTCGTGCCGGTCGGCTATTCCCTGATCGAGCAAGCGAGAGAAATGCTCACGCGGCGCCGCCCGGTGGCTGTCGAATCTCCCGCCGCGGGCGACTGAGCGGCAACGGAACACCACGGCCGCAGCTTGACGCACGTCATTCGCCCGGCCACTTATTGGCGAGGTCTTTCCAGAATCACGATCTCCAGCACGTTCTGACTGGTTCGCTTCGCGAGTTCCACCGCCTTGCCCTTCGGATACACGAACTGCATTCCCACCGTGTCGCCCGGATAGTACCAGCCTTTGGTCGCTTCCGGTGCGTTGGAAGCTCGCTCTTCGAACAGGATTAGTTGCTAGTGCGTCATCGCGTACACGATGTAATTGAGCCCGATGCGGTACGCCAGCGACGCGAAGCGTTCCGGATACTGCGGATCGTCCGCCCACTCCCAAGCGTCCCCGAGGTCCATGTTGTGGCAGATCGCGACCTGAATGCGGCCCCTGTCGTCGTAAATGGCGCCCCAGCGTGCCTCGTAGCCGTCCTGCTCGTACGTCCTTCGAGAGTAAACAAACTGTCGCCCCGGCACCTGGACACGCGACTGCAAATCGTAAAGCATGTGGAAAATCGGGTCGCTATCCTCAATGTCCACCACCGGACGGTCCGGGAAAACGCGCCGCAGGCTCTGCATGAACACGTCCCACTCCCAGCTTCCGTGAAAATCATCGACCATAAGGAAGCCGCCGCGATCCAGATATTCACGCAAACGCTTGGCCTGCGGTTCGCTCAGATACCAGTGCCCGACTTCGACCGCATAGAGCCAGGGCCAGTTGAACATCTCATCGCTGTCGACGTCGATGATCTCCTCAACCGACCGCGTGTGAATCCGCGACAACCGGCGCACGCCCTGGACGAACTGTCGCTCGGCCTTGTTCGAATCGGTGCCCCAGCCTCCTCGAAAAAAGCCGCGAGGTGAACGATACCGCAACCGCGCAAATGCAAACTCGGTCTTCTCATCTGCGTCGGGTGGATCGTCGGCAGGATTCTGCATCTCGTACTCATACGCTTCGGAGTGCCGTCGTTTCTGCAGGCCGTACAGCGAGCCCATCAATACCAGAAGCGCGAGAACGACTCGTGGCGCGGACACTCGCGTCGGCCAAGCCGGGACCCGTTCCGGCGCTTGTCTGGCTCGCACATACTTCAGGGCTCGAAACATACCTGCACCGCCCTTTCTCCGATCTCCACGCCCAACGAATCCAGCGTATCCCTTCCCAGCCTCTTCTGCACATCCTCAAACAACTCGCCCTCTTCCCGCCGGATATGGCGGGTGAGCAGTGCCCCAAAATCCCGCAACCGGGTCTCCGACGGCTCCTGCCGTAACCCCTCGATCATCACTTCGATCGCCCGATGCTCCGCGATCAACTCCGCCACCAGCGCCTGTGGTCCAAGGTATCTCTCGATGGCCGGGAACAATAACCGCTCCTCAATTTCAAAGTGATTCGCGAGTTCGATCTCATAACGATCCACCACTTTTTTCGCGAGCCGCGCCACACTCTCTGCCGACGTGTCGTCGCGCAGCGAACGCGCCGTCAGAACGCACAAGGCCAGCCCATTGTGATGCTGCCGCGAAAGTGGAATCAGACTGCGG
>JBOGMR010000284.1:0-9437 GCA_050746825.1 Bryobacteraceae bacterium
CTCGCCTACATTCCCACGAATCTATCGCTGTCATGTCGCGCACCCGTTCAGCACTGCCCGGTCGCCCGATCCTCGTTTAATATCAAAGCGTGGACTTCTCGCCGGTCGAGCAAAACCTCCGCGAGTCCTTCCGCGTTCTCGCCGCGGGCCGCCCCGCCGGTGAAGTTCGAGACTACTCCGGCGTCACCATCGCCTCGTCCGGCGCGCTGTTCCAGATGTTCAACGCGGCCTTCCTCGCCGGCCAAGTCACCGCCGCCCCAGGCGAACTCGAACAACGCGTCGCCACCGCCGCCGTCCACTTTCGCGCTCGCGGCCTCGGCTGGTCGTTCTGGGTCTGCGAGAGCCTCATCGACCGCCGCGCGCTGCGCCGCGCCGGACGAGTGTTCGCCTCCCAGGGGCTTCACCTCGCCGTACAACTACCGGGCATGGTCGCCGGGCGTGTGCTGCCGCCGCGCCGGGCGCTGCCCGCCATCGATATCCGCCGCGTCGAAAGCGAGCCCACCCGGCAGGCGTTCTGCGACATCGGCGCGATCTGCTTTCACGTGCCCGTGCCCTGGTTCCGCGAAATCTTCCTCTGGGAGCCGCTCTGGAACGACGGCTTCGCCGGCTTCCTCGGCTACGTCGACGGCGATCCCGTCGCGACCGCTGCCACGGTGGTCGGCGGCGGCGCCATCGGCGTCTACAATGTCGCGACGCTCCCCCATCACCGCCGCCAAGGCTACGGCGAAGCCGTCATGCGGCACGCCATCGACGCCGCCCGGCGCTCGACCGGTATCGAGCGCAGCATCCTCCAGTCCACCGACTTCGGCCTCAATCTCTACCAAAGCATGGGCTACCAAACCGTCACCACCGTCGCCGTCTACGCCTCTGAATCCTGACCTTCACGACACTCTCATCCTTCTGGCGGAGACTATCTGGCGTAGACTATTAAGATGAGCACCGCGGCCCTTCTCCTGCTGCTCGCGCCACTCACCGTCCAGCAGAAGCAGGCCAACATCGCATCCTTCGAACAGGTCTGGAAGACCGTCCGCGACACCCACTGGGAGCCGCAGCTCGGCGGCATCGACTGGCAAGGCGCGCACGACGAGCTCCGTCCCGCGATCGAGAAAGCCGAAACGATGGACCAGGCCCGCGACGTCATGCGCTCTCTGCTCTCCCGTTTGCAGCGCTCGCACTACGGCATCCTCCCCGCCGAGGTCTACACGGACGTTGACGGCGACGGCGTCATGCGCGGCGCCGGCCGTACCGGCATGGACGTCCGCGTCGTCGACGGCCGCGCGCTCGTCACCGCCGTTGAAGCCGGCACGCCCGCCGCCGCCAGGAATATCCAGCCCGGTTGGGAAATCGTCGCCGTCGCCGGCAAGGACATCGCCCCGTCGCTCGCGCGCATCTCGGAAACTTACAAAGCCTCCACGCAGCGCGACATGATCCTCATGCGCTCCGTTTACGGGCGGCTCACCGGCGCGCCGGGCGATCGCACCAGCGTCCGCTTCCTCGACGGCAACGGCCGCACGGTCGATCTCGAAGTTTCTTTCACCGATCCCAAGGGTAAGTCCGCGCGCTTCGGCAATCTCCCCGTGCAGCACGTCTGGATCGAATCGCGCAAGCTCCCGGGCGGCGCCGGCTGGATCGGCTTCAACCTGTTTCTCGACCCCGCGCGCCTCATGGCCGCTTTCGAGGACGCGGTCAAATCCTTTGCCGGCGCGCCCGGCATCGTCGTCGATCTGCGCGGCAATCCCGGAGGCATTGGCTTAATGGCCATGGGCATGGCGGGCTGGTTTATCGAGGAAGGCGAGCAGCCGCTCGGCGCCATGCAGATGCGTCAGGCGCCTCTCCGCTTCGTCGTCAATCCGCGCTTCCCTCAATTCAAGGGCAAACTCGCCATCCTGATCGACGGCTGTTCCGCGTCGACTTCCGAAATCTTCGCCGGCGGAATGAAAGACCTCGGCCGCGCCCGCGTCTTTGGAACTCGCTCCGCCGGCGCCGCGCTTCCTTCGGTCATCGACAAACTTCCCAACGGCGACGGTTTTCAGTACGCCACCGCCAACTACATCTCGAAGGGCGGGAAACCTCTCGAAGGCATCGGCGTCTTACCTGATGTGGAGGCCAAGCCTTCCCGCGATTCGCTGCTCGCCGGCCGCGACGCTGCGCTCGACGCCGCTCTCCAATGGATCCACCAAAAAAACTAAGGATATGACCATGACCAACCGAGACTCCCTCGAAAAGGTGGGGCGGCCCCGTGGCCCGCGGCGCCCTCCCAGGCCGCCTTCAGGCTTCCGTTTTCCTATTCCGTTGCGCGCCGCGGCGCGTGCCCACTCGTCCCGGCGCCGGCCCTTCCTCACCGCCCTCCTTCTCCTCGCTCTCCCCGCCTTCCCCGCCGACGAGGCTCTCCCCAAAGCCGACACCATCCTCGACCGCTACATTGAAGTCACCGGCGGCAGGGCCGCCTACGAAAAAATCAAGTCCTCAATCGAAATCGGCAGCGTCGAGTTCATCGGCAAAGGTCTGAAAGGCATGGTGACCCTCTTCCAGGCCGCGCCCAATAGAAGCTACGTCAGCATCGAGCTCGAAGGTATCGGCAAGATGGAAGTCGGCAGCGACGGCAACACCGCCTGGGAAAAGAACGCCATCACCGGCCCGCGCGTCAAGTCCGGTGAAGAGCGCACCGCCGCCCTGCGCGAGTCCGACATGCACTCGCTCGTCATGTGGCGCAATCATTTCAAGAAGGCGGAAACCTCCGCCGTCGAAACCATCGACGGCAAAGTCTGCTACAAAGTCATCGTCACTCCGGGTGAAGGCAAGCCCGAGACCCGCTTCTACGACAAGCAGTCCGGCCTGCTCGTGCGCAAGGAAATCATCGTCAAGAGCCCGATGGGCGAGGTCCCTGGCGAGATCATGATCGGCGACTACAAGAAGGTCGGCGACATTCTGCGCCCGCACTTCCGCCGCGAAAAAGCTCTCAACATGGAGTTGGTCACACAGATTCAAAGCATCACGCAAAACGTCGAAATACCACCCGGGAAGTTCGCATTACCTGACGAGGTCAAGGCGCTGGTGGCACGTCCAGCGTCTAAGTAATACAACCGGTTGATGAAATTTCGTTAAACTTGGCATGCGATTTGCCAATAGTTAATTCCGTGGACGCACGAACGTCTGTGCGATGGAGTCCCCTAAATGAACAAAATCAATAATTCCGCCACGCTTCCCCTGGTCCTTTGCGCCGCTTTTCTGGGTCTGAGTGACACGGCCGAGGCGCAATCCAACACACTGCAAAGCACCACCACGCAAGTCAACTTCACTGCGCCGGTCGGCAGCATCCAGCAGCTTTCACAAGCCGTCACGATTACCGCCAGCCTCGCCAACGTCAACCTGCCTTCGGCCACCGTCATCGCCGGGTCGCCTTGGCTGACGGTTGAGCCCACCAGCGCGCCGGTCACGCCCGCCACATTCAACGTCAGAGCCAACCCCACGGGTCTCCCTGTCGGTACCTACGATGGCTCCGTCTTCTTCAGCGCAAGCGGCATTCAGCCGTACACGCTTCCTGTAAAGCTGTTCGTTCAGTCCGGGCCGTCGCTCACCGTCACACCGGGCGTGCTCAATTTCACCGCTTCGCTCGGCAGCCCGGTGGGGACCGGCCAGTCCGTCACTATCGGCACCACAGGCGGCGCCCCGGCTAACTACAGCGCGTCAATTACACAGATCACCGGCGGCAATTGGCTGCTGCTGAGCGGAACTTCCGGCACTACCGGCGCAGCCAACCAACTGCAGGCCTTCGCGAATCCCGCCAGCGTTTCCGCGGCCGGAAACTACACCGCCACGGTCACGATTTCGTCGCCCGGCTCCGGTCTCAACAACGCCACCCTTACCGTCAACCTCGCCGTCAGCCAGAGTCCCGACCTGACGGTCACGCCCAAAACCCTCTCCTTCTTTTGGCAGATCGGCGCCACCGCACCGTCTGCGCAAACCCTGAACGTTTCCGCCACCAGCGGTTCAATTCAGTTCAACGCGACCGCCGGCACCGCCAACGGTGGCGCCTGGCTCTCGGTCGCCCCTCAGGGCGCCCTGGCCACCAGCGGTTCGACGGTCGGTCTCGCCGTGAGTGTCAGCGCTCAGGTGCTCGGTACGCTCGTGCCCGGGACGTATCAGGGCACCGTCACTCTTTCCGCGCCAACCGCCGCGACTCAAAACGTCTCCATCCCGGTGACGCTCACCGTCAGCACAAATCCACTCCTGGTCCCGACACCCACCAGCCTCTCGTTTACCTATCAATTCGGCGCCGCTATACCGCCCAATCAGAACATCACCCTCACCACGACGAGCCCAACGCCGCTCGGCTTCACGGCTTCTGTCTCGACCCAGTCCGGTGGCTCGAACTGGCTCACCATCGGCCAGCCAACGGGCGCCGCGGCCGCCAATGCACCAGCCACAGTGAGCATCGGGGTCGCCCCCGGTACGCTGGGCGCAGGCACCTATAACGGAACCGTGACGATCAGCGCACCCGGCGCCGGCAATCCTTCGCAGACGATTCCCGTCACGCTCACCGTCAGTACAAACCCGCTGATCAACGTCACTCCGGGAGCGCTGTCCTTCGCCTATCAGGTCAACGGCGGCCTGCCAAGCCCGCAAACCGTAAATGTGGGCAGCACCGGCGCGCCGCTCAACTATTCCGTCGCGGCGGCCGGCGGAAACTGGCTTCAGGTCGTGCCGACCGCCGGCACAACCCCCGGCGCTTTCCAGGTGAGCGCGCTGCCCGCGGGATTGACGCCCGCCAACTACTCCGGCATCGTCACCGTCACCGCCACTGGCGCCGATAACAGTCCGAGGGAGATTCCGGTCAAATTGGTCGTCGCGACCACGCCTCTTCTCGTCGCCAGTCCGCAAGGCCTCACGTTCCGCGCGGAGTTGAACAGCACGGCCGCGCAATTCCAGAACATCGCCGTCACCAGCACCGATAACAGCGCCATCAACTTCAACGCGACCGCCGCCACCGCCACCGCGCAGGGATGGCTGCTGGTTTCCCCCGGCGGCACGACGGGACCCAATCCCGCCTCCATCGGGGTTACCGTCAATCCGGCGGGCCTCCCCGTCGGAACCTACACCGGCTCCATCAGCATCGCCGGCAATGTTCAAAACAGTCCGGTCACCGTCGCCGTGACGCTGATCGTCAGTGCCTCCGCCTCGCTCTCGGTGACTCCCGCTTCGCTCACCTTCGTGCAGAACGCGGGCGCCCCCGCACCTCCCACACAAACCGTTCGCGTCACCGCCAGCGGCAACGCGACGCTCACTTTCTCTGCCAGCACAACGACCCAGATCGGTAGTTGGCTCACCCTGACGCCCACCACCGGCTCCACTCCCGCCGATCTGACCATCACTGCCAACGGAACCCAGCTCTCGCCGGGCTCCTACACCGGCTCGGTCACCATCGTCTCGCCGGGTGCGCCGAACAGTCCGCTCAACGTGCCCGTGACGCTTGTGGTTACCGCGCCCGGCAACATGTCGCTCAGCCCTGCCTCGCTCGCGTTCACGCATCAGGCTGGCGCCGCGACGCCGCCCGCGGCGCAAGGCGTCGCCGTCTCTGTGACCGGCGGACAAGCCAATTTCACAGCCGCCGCGGCCACCACCGGCACTGCGCAAGGCTGGCTCTCCGTCACACCCACTTCCGGAGTCACCCCGCAGAACCTCAGTATAAGCGTGGCTCCGCAGAACCTCGCGCCCGGCGCTTACTCCGGCACCGTCACCGTCGTCGTGCCCGGCGCCACCAACACTCCGCAAACCGTCCAGGTCACCCTCACGGTCGGCGCCGGGATCACTCTTAACCCGGCATCGCTCAGCTACTCGTACCGGCCCGGCGATCCGGTCCCCGCACCCCGGACCATCGAAGTCACCACGCCGAGCCCGGTCAATTTCACTGCTGTCGCCGCCATTCAGGGCGCCGGTAACTGGCTATCGGTCGATCCGGCCTCCGGTCGAACGCCCGCTTCCTTCACCGTGCGTGTCAACCCGGCCGGACTCATCGCCGGAACCTACAACGGCAGCGTCACCGTCACTCCCGCAACCGGAAGCGCGGTAACGCTCAACGTCACCCTTACCGTCGGCGCTCCGAATTTCACGCCGGTGATCAACGCCGTGGTGAACGCCGCCAGTCTGCAGCCCGCGGACTTGAGCGGTGGTCTGCTGTTCACCATCTTCGGGACCAGCATCGGACCCACCGTCGGAGTTTCCTTCAGCCTCACGCCTCAGGGCGCCGTTCCGGCCGTGCTGGGCGATGCCCGCGTGTTCGTGGATGATATCCCGGCCGCGATGCTGTTCGCCCGCGCCGATCAAATCAACGCGATCCTACCCTATGCGGTCGCCAACCGTGCCCAGGTCTCGATTCGCGTCGAGTACTTCGGCGTTCGCTCCGAAGCGCGCGCTTTCCGCGTGGCCGAAGCTTCCCCAGCCATCTTCACTCTGGGCGGCGGCCAGGGCGCGATCCTCAACCAGAACTTCTCCGTGAACGGCGCCGGTAACCCCGCCGCCCGCGGATCCATCGTCACCATCTACGCCACCGGTGAAGGTCAAACCACACCTGCCGGCGTCGATTATTCCGTAACTGGCGTGACGCCTCCGTTCCGGCGCCCCGTGCTTCCGGTGACCGTCTTCATCGGCGGCGTCGAAGCGGTGCAGTCCTACGCCGGCGCAGCGCCCGCGATCGTCGCCGGTGTGCTCCAGCTCAACGTCGCGGTCCCGGCCAACGTCGGTCCCGGTGTCGTCCCGGTGCAGATCCGCATCGGCAACGTAACCAGTCCGAGCGGCGTGACCATGGTCGTTCAATAGGAGTCTTGGGTAGGGGGCAGGCGGTTTCGCCTGCCCCTGGAATTTGGACGTTCCCGTGGCGCATGCATTCGTGCCACGCATTCGTGCCTGCCGCGTCGGGCTCCTGGCCCGGCGAAACTGCCGTGCCTGCCCAGGCTCTTCCATCCCCTTCATCCGCCACTATTTACGCGCTTACACCCTAAATTCCAGCCCGCCTCAAACGCCGGTCACGGACTCCCCCAATTTTGTATGTCCCTGACTGTTCAACCATTTAGCGCCATTTCAGGCCTCTCGGTCCGCAAGTCTTCAGCCCTCGACTGCTAGACTCGAATCGAAAGGCATCCCACCATGAGTTCGCTAAGAAAAATCGAGTCTGCACGGGCCAACGGCGCTAAATCCCGCGGCCCCACTTCTCCCGCGGGCCGCCAGAAATCCTCCATGAATTCGCTAAAACACGGCCTTACCGCTGAAACCCTCCTCGTCGATGGCGACAATCCCGACGAGCTTTCCGGATTTATTGCAATGGTCGTTGATTACTTCCAGCCTCAGAACGATTTCGAAACCGAACTCGTCCTCGATCTCGCCGCTCTCCGCTGGCGCCTGCGCCGCGCCGCCCACATCGAGACCGGCCTGTTCGACAACAAGCAGAAGTTCATCGAAAGGGTCGACGAAAGCTACGCTGACGACCCCAACCAAATGCGCCTCGGCCGGTTGTATCTCGGCATTGACAAAAGCCTCGACCTCCTCAGCCGCTACGAAACCCGTCTCCAGCGGCGCTACAACCAGGCCCTTGCCAACCTGCTGAAACTCCGCGCTGCCAAGCCGCAGTCCGCCGCCCCTCAGATCGCCTCGCAAAAAATCACGCGAAACGAACCCAATCCCGAAATCGGACACCAGGACTACAGCAAGACCAGCCTGGACAACATCCACGAAACGCGCGAGGCGGCGACCGGAGCCTTGCCCCCGCGTCGTATCATAAGAACACCATGACTCCCCGAGCCGTCGCCTGCGCGCTCGCGCTTGTTTCCGTTCTGGGGGTTCATCCGGGTTTCCGTCTGGCAGCTCAGCCCGTCGAATTCAGCCGCGACATCCGCCCGATCCTCTCGGACAAGTGCTACACGTGTCACGGCCCGGACTCTGCCAACCGCAACATCAAGCTCCGGCTCGACAGCGAGTCCGGTGCGCTCGCCGATCTCGGCGGCCACCGTGCGATCGTTCCCGGCAACACCGCGGCCAGCGAGCTGGTCCGCCGCATCACTGCCGAAAACAAAGCCGTGCGCATGCCGCCCGCCTACTCCGGCGTCACGCTCACCGATCGCGAAATCGGCCTGCTGCGCCGCTGGATCGAGCAGGGCGCGCGCTGGCAAAAGCACTGGTCCTTCATCCCGCCGCGCCGCGCCAACCTCCCCGCGTCCAAACAGGCTCAGTGGCCGCGTAACGCGATCGACCACTTCGTCCTCGCGCGACTCGAGCGCGAACATCTCGCGCCGTCGCCCGAAGCCGATCGCGCCACTCTTATCCGCCGCGTCACTCTCGATCTGACCGGCCTCCCGCCCACGCCCGAAGAAATCGACGCATTCCTCGCCGGCCGCTCACCGGACGCGTACGAAAAAGTCGTCGACCGTCTTCTCGCCTCCGCCCGCTACGGCGAGCGCATGGCCGCGCCCTGGCTCGACGCCGCCCGCTACGCCGACACCAACGGCTATCAGACCGATGCCGAGCGCATCATGTGGCGCTGGCGCGATTGGGCCATCGCGTCTTTTAACCGCAACCAGCCCTACGACCGCTTCATCCTCGAGCAGATCGCGGGCGATCTTCTGCCCAACCCCACGCTCGATCAAAAAATCGCCACAGGCTTCAGCCGCAACCATCGCGCCAACTCCGAAGGCGGCATCATCCCCGAAGAATATCTGGTCGAATACTCGGTCGATCGCGTCGAGACCATGTCGACCGTTTTTCTCGGCCTCACCGTCGGCTGCGCCCGCTGTCACAACCACAAGTACGACCCCTTCACGCAGAAGGAGTTCTACCAGCTCTTCGGGTACTTCAACAACATCCCCGAGATGGGCCGCGTTTTCAAGTACGGCAATTCGCCGCCGCTCATCCAGGCGCCGACCCCGGAGCAGCAGGCGCACCTCAAAGCGCTGGGCGAAGAACTCACCGGCGCCCAGCGCCGCTACGAGTCGCTACAGCCCGAGCTTCGTCGTTTGCAGCAAGCCTGGGAGAAGACGCTCACCAAGGTGAACGCGCCCGACTGGTCGTTCACCGATTCCCAGCTCATCGAATTACCGCTCGACGGCAGCACGCTCGCCAAGGTTCGCGACGGCGATCCACGCTTCGGCCCCGGCCGCATCGGCGAAGCCGCCGAGTTCGACGGCCGGCGTTTCCTCGACGCCGGCAATCTTGCCGTGTACGGCTTCTACGACAAGTTCACACTGGCAGCCTGGATCAAGCCTTCCACTCCCGGCGGCGCGATCGTCACTCGCGCCCAGGACATCTCCGAAGGAGAGGGCTACGGCCTCTACCTCAAGGATGGTAAGCTCCAGGCCAACTTCGTCAAGCGCTGGCTCGACGACGCGGTGCGCGTCGAAACCGAATCGCCGCTCCCGCCCGGTTGGCATCATGTCGCCGTCACTTATGAC
>JBOGMR010000285.1:0-9235 GCA_050746825.1 Bryobacteraceae bacterium
GTTTTAAGCTCCTGACGTACATGGCGTGCGGCCTGCCCGTGGTGGCCTCGCCGGTCGGGATGAACGCGGAAGTGCTCGGACTCGGCGGCGGGCTCGCAGCCACTTCGCACGACGATTGGGTTTCCGCGCTCGAGTCCGTACTATCCGGGCGCGTTACTTCCGGCGCGCGCGGCCGCCAGGCGGTGTTGGCCGAGTACAGCCTCGCCGCGCTCGCGCCGCGCTTCGCCGCGCTTCTGTCATCAGCCGGAGGCCGCGCATGATCCAGGTCGCACACGTCATCACGGGCCTCTACACCGGCGGCGCAGAGATCATGCTCTACAAGCTGCTCGCCCGGACGGACCGCACGCGCTTCAACCCATTGGTCGTCTCCCTGGTCGAGGGCGGTTCCATCGTCCCAAAGATCGAAAGCCTCGGGATCTCCGTCTATCGCTGCGGCATGCATCGCGGGATTCCCGGCCCTCTGTCTGCCACGCGTCTGGTCCGCATTCTCCGGCACGTCCAGCCCGATCTGCTGCAAGGTTGGATGTATCACGGCAACCTCGCGGCCCAGGCGGTCGCGGCGGCACTGCCCGGGCGAGTGCCCGTGCTCTGGAACATCCGGGGATCGCACCACATCCTGCGCGATGAAAAGGCAACCACCGCGGCCGCCATCTGGCTGGGTGCTCGTCTCTCGAAGCGGCCCGTACGCATTCTCTGCAACTCGACCACAAGCGCCCGCCTGCATGAAGAGCACCTGGGCTTCGCGTCCGATCGCTGGGAGATCATCCCGAACGGCTTCGAGCTTGACAAGTACGCGCCATCGGCGCCGGCGCGCGCGGACGTGCGCCAGGAACTCGGCGTACCTGCCGACGCGCTCCTGTTGGGTCTGATGGGACGCTACAACCCGGTGAAGGACCATGGTAATTTTCTGCGAGCGGCGCGCTCGATGCGGGCAGGCCGCGAAAACAAGATCTACTTCGTGATGGCGGGCACGGGTGTTGACGGCGCCAATCGCGAGCTCGCTCGTCAGATCGCCGAGCTCGGCCTCAACGGTTCGGTTCGGCTCCTGGGCGAGCGCGACGACATGCCGCGCGTCACGGCCGCGCTCGACCTCGCCGTCAACTCGTCTTACTCGGAAGGCTTCCCCAACGTAGTGGGCGAGGCCATGAGCTGCGGCGTGCCCTGTGTCGTGACCGATGTGGGCGATTCGGCGTGGCTGGTGGGCAACACCGGTTTCAAAGTTGCGCCGCGCGATTCGGAAGCGCTGGCGGCCGCGTGCCGCACACTGATCGATCTCGGCGCCGAGGGACGGCGCGCCCTGGGCCTGGCGGCAAGGCAGCGCGTGGCCAGTGAATTCTCGCTCGACTCGGTCTCCGCGCGATACGAATCCCTGTACGAAACGGTGCTCGATAGGCACAAAGAAGGAAAGGATCTCAGCCGATGTGCGGCATAGCAGGATACTTTGATTCTCCGCGGCCGGGCTCCCACGATCTGATGGAGCGGCTGGTACGCAAAATGTCGGATTCGATGCACCACCGCGGACCCGATGACGAAGGCGCGTGGGTCGATGACGCGGCCGGCATCGCGCTCGGCCAGCGCCGGCTCTCCATCCTCGACCTCTCACCGCTCGGCCATCAGCCGATGCACTCCGCCTGCGGCCGCTACGTGATCACCTTCAACGGCGAGATTTACAACCATCGCGACCTGCGGCGGCGCCTCGAGTCGGACGGCGCCAGGTTCCGCGGGACCTCCGACACCGAAGTCATGCTGGCCGCGATTGCCGCCTGGGGCCTCGACGCCGCGGTCCGCGAATTCAACGGCATGTTCGCCTTCGCGCTCTGGGACCGCCTCGAACGGCGCCTGTCTCTGGCCCGCGACCGCGCCGGTGAAAAGCCGCTCTACTACGCGCGCTTTGGCCAGACATTGCTGTTCGGTTCCGAGCTGAAGGCCCTTCGCGCGCATCCGCGGTTTCAAGGCGAGATCGATCGCGACGCGCTCGCGCTGTTCCTGCGCCACAGCTACATTCCCGCTCCGTATTCGATCTATCAGGGCGTAAAGAAACTGCCGCCTGGTACGACGCTGACGATCGCGGCCTGTTCCGGCCGGCTGCCACAGCCCGAGCCATATTGGAGTTTCCAGGGCGCCGCGCAGCAAGGGACCGCCAATCCGTTCACCGGCTCCGACGAAGAAGCCGTGAGCGAGCTCGACGCCTTGATCCGCGACTCGGTGAAACTGCGCATGGAAGCGGATGTCCCGCTCGGCGCGTTTCTGTCCGGCGGCATCGATTCATCCACCACCGTCGCAGCCATGCAGGCGCAGAGCAGTCGCCCTGTGCGGACTTTCACCATCGGTTTCAACGAGGCCGGCTACAACGAAGCCGAGCAGGCCAAACTGGTGGCGCGTCACCTTGGCACCGAACACACTGAGCTGTACGTAACGCCCACAGAAGCGATGGCCGTGATTCCCACCCTCGCCTCGATTTACGACGAGCCCTTCGGCGATTCGTCGCAGATCCCGACTATTCTCGTCTCGCAGCTCGCGCGCCGTCACGTGACCGTCAGCCTTTCCGGAGATGCCGGCGATGAGCTGTTCGGCGGCTACACGCGCTACTCCTGGGGCAACAACATCTGGCGCAAGACCGGCTGGATGCCGACGTCGCTCAAAGGTGCAGCCGCCCGGATGCTCACCGCTCTGCCCGTGGCCGGCTGGGAGGCGCTGTTCCGATGCGCCGATCCGTTGATGCCGGCTCGCTTCAGGCAGCGTAATCCCGGCCACAAGCTGCACAAGCTGGCCGAAGTGCTGACCGCCGGTAGTTCCCGCGAGATGTATATGGGCCTGGTCTCGCAGTGGAAGCATCCGGAGCGCCTGGTGCTTGGCGCACACGAACCGCTGACCGCGCTTTCGAGCGAGGGCGAGTGGAACCGGCTGCCGGATCTCGCTCACCAGATGATGTATCTCGACTCGGTCACCTATCTGCCTGACGACATCCTGGTGAAGACAGACCGCGCCAGCATGAGCGTCAGCCTGGAGGCGCGCGTGCCACTGCTCGATCACCGGCTGATCGAGATGGCCTGGCGCCTTCCGCTGCACATGAAGATTCGCAACGGCCAGGGCAAATGGCTGCTCCGGCAGGTGCTGAATAAGTACGTCCCGAAGAAACTCACCGACCGCCCCAAGATGGGCTTTGCGATTCCGATCGATGGCTGGCTGCGCGGCGCGCTCCGGCCTTGGGCTGAGGATCTGCTCGCAGAACGGAGACTGCGTTCGGAAGGCTATTTCGATCCGCGCGAGATCCGGCAGAAATGGCAGGAGCATCTCTCGGGCGTGCGCAATTGGCAGTACTACCTCTGGAACATCCTCATGTTCCAGTCCTGGCAGGAGGAGGCCGCCGCGGGGATCAGTTGCCGCGCGAGCCGCCGGAGCGCGTGAGTACCTCGATCGTCCGGGTGCTGACGCGGCTGGGCGCCGGCGGGCCACCGATCCACGCAGTTCTGGTTACACGCGAGATGAACCATCTGGGGTACACGTCGGTGCTCGTCGCAGGGCGCTGCGATTCCGAGGACGGCGATATGTCGTACCTGCTGCGCCCGGACGATCCGGTCCACTGGATCGAGGAGATGTCGCGGCGCGTGTCGCCGTGGCAGGATTTCAAGGCGCTGGTGAAGCTCTACCGCTTCCTGCGTCGCGAGCGGCCCGCCATCGTGCACACCCACACCGCCAAAGCCGGCGTGCTCGGCCGCATCGCCGCGCGCCTGGCGGGAGTGCCGGTAGTGGTGCATACGTTTCACGGAAATGTGCTGAACGGGTATTTTTCGCGGCCGGTGAATGCGGCGATCCGGCTGCTCGAGCGCACGCTGGCGCGATTCACCGACGCGATTTGCGTAATTGCGCCGCAGCAGGCCGAAGAGATGAGCGGGCGCTACCGCATCGCGCCGCGCGAGAAGGTGCACGTGGTGCCTCTGGGGATGGATCTTGAGGCGTTCCGCAAGCTGCCGCCTCCCCCCAATGGGGAATGCCTCACCGTCGGCTGGCTCGGCCGCATGGTTCCCATTAAAGATATTCCGCTGCTTCTGTCGATCATACGGGAGACGGTACGGCGCACCGATCGTGTGAATTTCGTGATCGCGGGCGACGGGCCGGAGCGAAGTGCCGTGGAAGAACTCTCCCGGGAGCTGGGGGCGGACCGTTGCGAGATGTTGGGCTGGCAGCGGGACGTCGGGCAGGTCATCGCCCGCTGCCACCTGCTGATCCAAACCTCAAAAAACGAAGGCACGCCGGTCGCGCTGATTCAGGGAATGGCTGCTGGGCGGCCGTTTCTGTCAACGCCCGTGGGCGGGGTTGTGGATATGGCGCCGGGTGCTGGGGTGCGGGATCAGAAAGGATGCCGATGGCACGCGAGCGCGGTGCTCGCAGACGCGAACCCCGCGGCATTCGCCGGAGCGCTGTGCGAGATGGCGGCTCGTCCCGAGCTTGTCGCGCAGATGGGACGAGAGGCCGCGCAGTTCGCCGCCCGCTCCTATACGCTGCCCGCGCTCACCAGTTCGCTCGACCATCTGTACTCGAAATTGTTAGGCGTAAGAGCCGTGAAACGGAGCCTCGAACAGCTCACGGAGATTTCGCGGTAAGGACTCTCGACGAATGTACTCATTGCTGTTTCTGGCGTTAAGTTCGCTGCTCCTGTGCCTGCTGCTGACGCCCGTCTGCCGTGACGCGTTCCACCGGGCCGGACTGCTGGACAAGCCGGACAAGCACCGCAAGACGCATTCCCGCGCGGTTCCCCGTGTGGGCGGCATTCCTATTGCAATCTCGTTCGCGGCCGCTTTTGGCCTTCTGCTGCTGTCACCCCTTTCCGGCGGTGCGGTGGTCGTACAGCCTTATCTTCCGCTGGTCTGGAAGCTGCTGCCAGCGGCTGCCGTAGTGTTCGCGACCGGCCTCATCGACGACCTCAAGGGCCTGCGTCCGCTGCACAAGCTCGCCGGCCAGACGGCCGCTTCGGTGCTCGCCTATTGGGGCGGCGTACGGATCCTCGGCGTCGCCGGCTTTTCGATTGATAACTGGTGGAGTCTTCCGCTGACGGTGATCTGGCTCGTCGCCTGCACTAACGCGTTCAACCTGATCGACGGAGTGGATGGCCTTGCGTCCGGCGTCGGTCTGTTTGCAACGCTCACCACGTTGGTCGCCGCGCTGCTTCAGGGCAATATCGGTCTGGCACTCGCCACCGCTCCGTTATGCGGCGCGCTGCTCGGATTTCTACGCTACAACTTCAATCCGGCTTCGATTTTTCTGGGCGACTCCGGCAGTCTGCTGATCGGTTTTCTGCTCGGATGCTACGGCGTGCTGTGGAGTCACAAGTCGGCGACGCTCCTGGCGATGACCGCGCCCCTGATGGTGCTGGCGATTCCGATCCTGGATACATGCCTCTCGATCGCCCGGCGCTTCCTCCGTCACGCTCCGATTTTCGGCGCGGACCGCGGCCATATCCATCACCGGCTGCTGGATCGCGGGCTGACGCCTCGCCGTGTGGCTCTGCTGATGTACGCGGTGTGCGGCGTTATGGCGGCGTTCTCGATCCTGCAGAGCGTCGCGCACAATCAATACTCCGGCGTCATCCTCATTCTTTTCTGCGCCGTCGCCTGGCTTGGCGTCTCCAAGCTGAACTACATTGAGTTCGGTGTCGCCTGGCGTGTCCTGCTCGGCGGTACCGTGCGCAGAGTACTCAGCGTGCAGATTCGCCTGCATCATCTTCAGAACGAGGTCGCCAAAGCGCTGACGGCCGGCGATTGCTGGCTGGCGATCCGCGAAGCCGCGCCCGGCTTCGGATTCGGCCGGGTGAAGATGCGTCTTTTGGAAGAGAGCTTCGAAGAACAATTCGGCGACTGGTCTGCAACAAGCTCGTGGACGCTGCGAATCCCGATTTCGGATCGCGACTACGTGAACTTGAGCGGCGACGTGGGAGCCACCGGCCAGGCTCTCGATCTGGCCTATTTCGCCGACGCCCTTGCGAAGGCTCTGCAAGCCAGGCGGCCGGAGCTTCGGGCAACCCTGTCGATTGATCCACAGATCGCCGCGCTGGCCGGGAGTCTCGCAGCCTACGGAAGCGTAAATGTCATCAGTGAGCCGCCAGCCGCTACCGCCACGTACTGCTTACCGTCAAATCGATAGCTGATCGGCGGCGCGATGATCATGCCGCCGGTCTGGAATCGCCACAGCGCCTTGCCGCTCCGCGCGTCGAGAGCGGTTAAGTAGCCTTCGCGGTCGCCCGAGAATACCAGGTCGCCGGAAGTCGCAAGCAGCCCGCTCGACGGCGGCGTCACCAGTGGAAATCGCCACTTGGTCTCGCCCGTGGCCGGATCGACCGCAAGCACTGAGCCGGTTGTGGGCGCGTTCGGAAGAGGCGCGGTCGTGCTTCCCTGATACCACTGTCCTTCGATGAACTGCTGCTTGGTCTTGTAATAAATCTGACAACCATCGGTCGAGCCAAAGTAATATAGCCCCGTCTTCGGGCTGTACGCGGTGGCCTGCCAGTTGTGGCCGCCGCCGAGTCCTGGACACGAAACGTTGCCATCCTCGGTGGGGTCCTGCCCCGCGATCAGGCTGGGCCGCCCGTCCGCGCCGATTCCGTCCGCCCAGGTCACCTTGGTGTAGGATTTCGCCGCCAGCACCTTGCCGGCCTCGCGGTCGATCACATAGTAGAATCCGTTTCGGTTGGCCTGCACCAGCGCTTTTACGCGGCGGCCCTTCACCGTCAGATCCATCAGCACCGGATCGGCGATCGCGTCCCAATCATGCACGTCGTGCGGCGTGAACTGGTAGTGCCACCGGAGCTTTCCAGTGTTCACGTCGAGCGCGACCACGCTGCACGAGTACAGATTGTCTCCCGGCCGGTCGTCGCCGTACATGTCGGGTCCGGGATTGCCCGTGCCCCAGTACGTCAGATTCAACTCAGGGTCGTAGGTACCCGTGATCCAGATCGAGGCGCCTCCGCGTTTCCAGGAGTCGCCGCCCCAGGTCTTGCCGCCCGGTTCATCCGGCGACGGAACGGTCCAGAAGCGCCAGACGCGTTTTCCGGTAGTGGCGTCGAACGCGTCGATGAAGCCGCGCACACCGAACTCCGCGCCCGCGACGCCTACGATCACCAGATTCTTCGCGATCAGCGGCGCGACCGTCGCGCTATAACCTTTCTTGATGTCGTCGATGTCTGATTCCCAAATCGTGTTCCCGGTCTTGATGTCGAGCGCGACCAGCTTCGCCTCGAGGTTCACCTTGTACAGCCTGTCACCCAGAACGGCAAATCCGCGATTCACCTGCCCGCAGCAGATGCTCGTGTTCGGAGGCAGCGGCTTGTAGTAGTGCCACAGGGATCTGCCCGTGAGCAGATCGAGCGCCCAGGCGTGATTCGACGCGCCCGTGATGAACATCATCCGATCCAGCACCAGTGGCGTGTTCTCGAATTTGCCGGGAACGCCCGTCTGAAAAATCCATTTCGGCGCCAGCCGCGACACGTTCGATGTGTTGATGTCGGCGATGTCCGCGTACCGCCAGCCGGAATAATTCTTGCCGTACATCAGCCACGTGGACGTGTCCGTCTGCGCCTTCCGCAACGTGTCCCCGGTAACCTCGGCGGCCGGGAGCGAAGCCGCGAGCAGAAGAGGTAACAGCAGGCGTTTCATCGTCGTGAGAATACCACACGCCGGGTGAGTCTCCCGGCCAACCGTAGTGCGCTAAATCTGTGAGCGCTCTACCCGGCCAACAGGCGCTCAAACAGTTCGGACACGAGGCGCGAGCCTGGCTATCAAAACGGCGGCGTGCCGTGACACTATTATGTAGTCATGCTACATGTCGGGACCACGATGATCTTCGGACTCGCTTGCATCCTCGCACAGACTGCGGCGGGACAGGTTCGCAAGCTCCACACCCGCGACATGACCCGGCTGAGCCAGGTGCAGGTCGCCGATTATCTGAAGCGCAAAGACATCATCTTCATTCCCGTGGGCGCAGTCGAAACTAACGGGATCATGCCAAGCGACCGCGATTACGTCGCGCCGCTGGCCTATGCGATGGCGATGGCCGAAGAAACCGGCGCGCTGTACATGCCGGGCCTCATCTGGTCTTTTCCGGGCACAACTGTGGTTGCGTCCTCCACCATCTACATGACGCCATCGGCCGGCGCCGCCTATCTGAAGATCGTGGCGAAATCACTTGTACGGCAGGGTTTTCGGAGACAGGTCTGGCTCTCGTCGAGCCAGGGGCCGGCGGCCCTCACGGCCGGAACCCTGGTGCGCGAAGTTTTTGAGGAAACGCGTGTGCCGATCCTCTACATCGATATGGACACGTACCTGCCGAAATTGAAACTGGCGCCGGATGCGAGAAGCAAAGCTCTCTATGGCGCACATCACATCACCGGACGAATCGAGGATCTTCCGCTCAAGGGCGACTATGGCCCCAAGGAGTCGCAGGCGGCGGGGCCGGTTCCTGAAAATACCGGGCTCGCCACATTGGGCAGACTTGGGTTCTCAGGCAGCTTGAGTCTCGGCTCGTGGATTCCCGACGTGATGTCCCATGGGCGCAGTCCGGATTTGCCGTCCACGCCGGCGGAGCGCGAGGAATGGGGCAAGCAGGGAAGAGCTCAGATCGTGGCCATCGTGAAACAGATGCGGCTTAGTGAAGCGGTGGAGGCTTTGCGCCAGCACGACAGGTTCACTCAGGAAGTGCTCGTCCCTAAATTCGGGAACATCCTGCCGGCGCCGAATGACTCGCGTTGAGGAGCAACGCCGTGTCCTCTACATCGGTTCAAGCCCGTTGAGCCCGCGCAGATCCTGGAACTCGTCGAGCCGAGGCCGACCGCTTCACTGCGACCACGGCGGCTTGATCCCGTTCATGCGCGCGTACGCGATTGCCTGCCCGAGATGTTCGGCGATATGCGTGTCGAGACTCACGAACACGCCCCGCCTCGTCGTGGCTTGCCCGAAGAACTCGGCGTTGCTGCCCAAGGCGCCCGCGCGCAGGCCCTCGAGAGACTTTCGAACAGCGGCGAAACTCTCGCCCAGCAATTGCAGGATGCGCTCCTTGTTCGCCGCTTCCTTCTCACCGTCGAGCGTCTCCTTAATTTTCTTCTCGAGGGCCTCCTTCGACATCGGCGCGGTGGCAATACTCAACAAAAGGCGATTGCCGTGCGCGATATGCAGGAAAACCTCCGCGAACGACCGCACCCCAGCTCCGGGCCGCCAGGCATATTTGTCTTCCGGGACCGCTTTTG
>JBOGMR010000286.1:0-3043 GCA_050746825.1 Bryobacteraceae bacterium
GGCCGCGCCGACCCACCCACTGCGCGAGCGAACAGAAACTCGATGGTCAGCGTCGCGGGCACATATCGTTCCCCGATTTTGGCCGGCTGGAATTGCCATTTGCGCATCGACTGCGCCGCGAGTTCGGCCAGTCGCGCGGCAATCCCTTCGTTCCGCCCTACCGGATCGACACGCAACAAGCGGCCGCGCTCGCTCACGCTGGCGCGCATCCTAACGGTGATCGGGCCGTTGATCTTCCGTCCAAGGTCCTCCGGTACGGCCGGCGGAATTCTCTTGACGGCGCGGAGAGGCAGCGTCAGAGTCCGCACCCTCTCCGGCGGCGGTTGTGGGTTGGAGCGCCCGAATAACCTCGCAAAGAAACCGCGGATGCCCGTCGGCTGCGAAGGCTGCTGTTTCGCTCGTTCCGCCGCGGGCGCGATCTGGGGCCCCGATGGCAGCACCGTAATCGTGACTGTGGCCGCCGAGCGCGAGTCTTCCGGCCGCGTCAACGCAAGCGCGATCGAAGGCTGTAACGCAGAGTTGCGCTGTGGGAGATTTTTACACTCCACGTACGTTCCGGCAATCCCGCCGAGCAGCAGCACGAGCGCGAGGCTGGTCCTGTTACTCCGTAGCCAATTACTGGGCCACGACCGAGAGGGAGCGGTTTGGCTTCCCTTGTGCGCGGGCACTTCTGCAACGCTAGCAACCGCTCTGCCAAAGTTCGGCATAATAATCCGAGATGCTCAGCGTGTTCCTCTGCTACGCCGGCAACGACAAGTCTATCGCGCGGGAGCTTGCGGACTTCCTCGAAGCAGGCGCCGGCATTCACCTTTTTTTTGACGACGGCGAAATCGCGCCCGGCGAGACGGTGATCTCGAAGACGGACGACGGTCTTGCGGCGGACGTGATCCTGGTGCTGCTCTCGCCTGCATCTTCGCCGCAGCCCTGGCCCCGCGAGGAATGGGAGCCAGTGTGGCGGCACATCGGCGACTCCGGGGCGGCGGTGGCGGCAGTGCTGGTCGAAGATTGTCCTTTCCCTGCGCTTTTGAGGCGCCAACGTTTCTACGACCTCCGGTCAGGCAAGCACACCACTTTCCGCGCCATCCGGCGCTGGGTTCGGATGCTGCGCGTCCCTGCCGAACAGCGCGGCGCCATCGAAGCCGAAGGCGAGGCCGCCGCGCAATCGCCGCGCCAGGCGGAAATCGGATCTTTGTGCGCCGCGCTTGCGGACCAGCCGGGTGTGGGCGTGATCGTTGGCGACGGCTCATCCGGCGAGACCGCGTTGGCGCTGGATTTCGCGCGGGCCTGCCGAGCCGATTTCGACGCCGTCCTGGCCGTCGCGTGCGCGCACCAGAGCCTTGCGCGGACTGCAGGCGAGCTGGCCTATCGCGCCGGGCTGAACCTCCCAGGAGAAATCGAGTCTGTAGTCCGCAACCTTCGGGAATGGTGCGCTGGACGAAGAACGCTGGTGCTTCTCGATCAGGTGCGTGGGCCGGAGCCCCTCGGGTTGATTGCAGGCGGTCGAAGCTCGACGGCGATTACGACTTCTTGCAACGACCTCGCAATCGCCGGCGCCACGCTGCGGATCCGGCTTGAGCCAGGTGACGCACGTAGCGGCGTCATCGAGCCATCAGAGATGGCGCAGGTCGAGATCGAATTCGACCGCAGCGTCGCGGCCTGCAAAGACGATTGCGCGGACGCCCGCCAAATCGCCAGGCGGCTCCTCAGGCTCGGCAATGAGCACGGCCGGTTGGCGGAAGCCTTCGAAACGCTCGAAACCCTCCACGCTTACGCCAAGATTCGCGCCGACCGCCCCACTCTGGAATTCTGCTCGCGTGAGATGGCTCGGATTCTGTACTCCTGGGACCGCACCGGGGAAGCCGAGCACCTCGAGCGTGAGTGGCGCTTCGAATACCAGGACCAGATGTCATTCAAGTTCTGATATGATCTTTGCAAGCGAGCAGATCATGCCCCAGCGCATTCGTGTCTCCCGGCGCAAATTCCTTCGCGGAGCGGGGACGGTTATCGCTTTACCGCCTCTGGCCGCCATGTTCGACGGCAACGGCATCGCATACGCCGCTTCCGGAAAAGTCGCAACACCGGTTAAGCCCGAGACCCGTTTCGTGTTGTGGTTCAACGGCAACGGCGTCGTTGAGCGCTTCTGGATTCCCACAGAGACCGGTCCGGGCTACGCGTTGACGCCGTGTCTTGCGCCGCTTGCGCCGTTCCGCAACGACATCCACATCATCACCGGACTCGACAATCCGGCGGCGCGCATGCCAGGGCCGGGCAACGATCATCACCGCTCGATGAGCGCGCTGGTTTCGGGAACCTCCTTCACAGGACGCGGCGCCGGCGGACCGTCGATCGACCAGGTGATCGCGTCCAAGATCGGCGGCGAAACGCGCTTCCGCTCGCTGCAGATCGGTGTATCGCAAGAATCGTTCGGCGAAAGCATCCAGCGCAATCTGAGCTGGGGCGGGCGCGATCGCGCGCTGCCGCCCGAGATGATCCCGCACAAGCTGTTCGATCGCATTTTTGGGGCGCGCGATGAAGGCTGGATCCGGCGCAAGCGCAGCGTGCTCGACGCCGTGCGCGAGGACGCATCGAGTCTGAAAACGTCGCTCGGCAAGCAGGACCAGACGCGGCTGGACGAGCATCTTTCCTCCATCCGCGATGTCGAGCGCGCCATCTCGACGCTGCCTCCCGAATACGCGAAGGTCGAAGAGCCAGAAATGGGCGGCGACATGAAGGACTGGCCGCGCATCGCCAAACTCCAGACCGGCCTGATGGTGCACGCGCTCGCTACCGGCCAGACACGCGTCGCATCGTACATGCTCACCAAGTGCCAGGGCCTGTCGCGATTCCCGTGGCTCGGCTACACCGCCGCGCGCCATCACGACTACACGCATCGGGACGGCAAGGCTCCGGGCTACGACGGCCCCGATGGCCAGCGCATCATGCGCGACATCTGCCGCTGGCACGTCGAGGAATTCGCCTACCTGGTGGCGAAGCTGAAGTCGATACCGGAAGGCGACGGCACGCTGCTCGATCGCTGCTGCCT
>JBOGMR010000287.1:0-5669 GCA_050746825.1 Bryobacteraceae bacterium
ATCTCCAGCGCAGCGATCAGCTCCTGAGCCTCGAAAGCGCGATCAAGCTGCTGAATCGGGCGCTGGAACTGGATCCGAAATATGCGCTCGCGCATTCGGGGCTCGGCGAGGCCTACCTCTATCAGTACGAGCTGACGCGCGACCCGAAGCTGATGGAGTTGGCGCTCCAGAGGGGGGACCAAGGGCTGGCGCTCAATCCAAATCTCGCCCAGACCAACATCAGTATGGGCCGGATTCATCTGGGTACGGGCCGTTATCAGGAAGCCCGGCACGACTTCGAAAAGGCGACCGCGCTTGACAGCCGGAACAACGAAGCGTATCAGGGGCTCGCCAATGCGTACTCGAAGCTGAAGGATGACAAACGCGCCGAGGCGATCTACTTGCAAGCCATCGCGCTGCGACCGGGCGATTGGACCGGGTACAAACACCTCGGCATGTTTTACTACGAACGGAGCGAGTACGACAAGGCGATCGCCCAGTACAGCAAGGTTGTCGAACTCAGTCCGGATAACGCTCAAGGCTACGTCAATCTCGGAGTCATCCAGGCCCTGACCGAGAAGTGGGATGAGGCGGAGAAGACGTTTCTGCTTGCGCGCTCATTGGACCCGAGCCGCGTCAGCACGATCACGAACCTGGCGAAGATCTACTACGAGCGAGGCCAATACGACCGGGCACTCGAGTATTATCAACGCGCGTTGGACTTGAACAATCGCAGTTATCTTCGGTGGGGCAACCTCGGAATGACCTACAAGCGGGTGGGCAATGAGCAGAAAGCCCGAGAGGCGATCGACAGAGCCATTCAGCTCCTTCAGTCCGAGATTCTTGTCAACCCGAGACGTGGGGAATTGCACAGCTATCTAGGTTATTACCGCGCAATGTTGGGGCGGCCGGACTACCGGGAGCCTCTGCAGACTGCGCTTCAGCTGGCGCCGGCTGATTTGGGTACTGTCGCTCGCGTGGCGGAAGGCTTTGCAGTGCGAGGCGATACCGCCCGCGCCGTCGAGTTGGTGAAACAGTTGATCGCTCAAGGGTACAATGTCAAGTTTTTGCAGCGAAGTCTCGAACTCCGCGGCCTCCTCGAAGCCGCGGGGGTTCCGGCCCCGAAATGAACATCCAGATTAGGAGCATGATCTATGCCAGACGAAACCACTAACGTGATGATCTTGACGCTGACTGCGGCGAGCACGGTGAAAACCGACCCGTCCGAGCTGCGTGTCTTAGCCAGAAGAGGGGAGGTCGTACTCAGGGGCGATCCGCGTAACGCGGCGGATATCGAAGTATCCTTCGTACGCAGGAATGCAGCGGGGCGAAGGATCGCCGCAGACCCGGCCGACATCTTCGTAGCGTCAAGCATTCCGCCTTTGCCCATCAAGGTCAAGAAGGGAACACCGGTGCGGCTCAAAATCCGGCAGGATCTTACCATCCGGCCGCGCGGGCGCGCCTTCGTGGATGACCACGACCCGGCGTTTTCCCGGGCTATCGATCTCAAGTTCAACTTCCCGCGGGACGATTCGGGCGACCACGGCGACTGGCACATCGAGTGTTGAGCGAACGCAAATGAGAACGCTTCCGCTGTCAGCGCTCGCGCTTTTGACTGGCGCTTTCGCACACGGCGAGATGCCGGCTAAGATCCAAATCAACAACCTCGAAGCCGGCGCCTCGTCCACCGTGCTCTTCGCCGGCGCCAAAGGTCTAAAGTGCGACAAGGATTCGTTCCTGAACATCGGATCTTCTGTCCCTGTCGACCTGCCCACCGACATCGCCCCACGTTGCTGGAGCTGCTCGACCCCGGATCCGGACGTACTACGCGTGGGTGTCTTCTCTCGTGGTCGCGCTCTGCAAGCTTTCTCGATGGAAAGGCTCTGCAAAAATCCCGGACCCACGCTCAATATCGATTTGAAAGATCGCAAGAAGCTGGTGGTACACGTTTGGCTGGCGTTCGGCAGGGAGTTTCCGCGCCCGAATCTGGACGGGATGGCCCGCGATGAAATCATCAACACGGATTGGGTGCTCAACGAGAACCGGACCGGCTTAACTCTGGATGCGATCGTACGCGAACTGCCGAAAACCGAAGACGTGTCGATCGACTGCGACGTGGCCACAAAGTCGTCCACCTTCTTCGACGGGAGTGTCCTCAATGTGTACTATGGGCGCGATAAGAATCGCGCATGCCGCCAGGCCCCCATTGTCTACACCCAGGCGGGAGGCGGCGTCTTGGGCGACCTGACGCACGAGATCGCGCACTCGCTGGGCCTACACGACGGCGACCACAGAAACGAATACGAAGGAGGTCACGTCAACGACGTGCCCGGCTTCAATTGCACCAACACGCTGTTTGTTGCCAGCGACATCCTCGAGCACTCGCTCTCGCTGGGCCAGGCTTTTTGGATGAATTTCAACCGCGCGCCGTCGTCCATCGCCGCGTCGCCGGGTGTTCCCTGCGCGACCAAGGTCAAGGAGCCCTCCAAATGCATCCCGATTTCCACCAACACGACGACGCGGATGAGGGAGCGGGCGATTGAGCGCCTGAGTCTCCCACCTGGTGCGCGCGAGAGTGAGCGCTGCCGCGCTTGCTCCGTGACGCAAGTCAAGAACCTGCTGAAGGGCCGCGCGGACCGTACGTCCGCACTTGTGGGTAGACCCAGGCACTGCACGCAGGAAAGCGTGGACGAGCTGCTAACCGGGAGATTTACCAAACTCCAGGAGCACGCCGGGAAGTACCGGCTTTCGATTCGAGTCGGTGCTCCCTCTGACCCAGGTTCCCAAGCGCTCCGGCTGGGCTCTTCCTCCGCTTCGGAATTCCGCCGGCAATGGAGGCTCAACACCGCCATCAGTATCGCCGCCGGCGCCTTTGGCAAGGACCTTGCCAAAACGAAAAGTAACGCCAAGCTTGACGAATACCTGGGTTATCTGAGAGCCGCCGTCGGACAGGGCAGCATCTACGGGAATCAGCCTTACTTGAAGCAGATCATCGCCCAGTTTGAGAAACAAGGGTTCAACGTCCGCTGCGCCACGCCGTAGCTGCTAGCCAAATATCCTTGCAAGCTCAGCCGCGCAGCTCTTGCTTCTCAGCCGCAGGGGCTTTGGTTCGGCTTCCTCGATCGCCCGCGCCAGAGTTGCGGGCTTGAAGCGCGCCGCCGGCACTGTCCGATTCGACGCCAGCGCCGCGGCGCGCATTTCATCCATCGGATTCAACCCGTAGCTGATCGAGAGCGACCGGATGCCGAGCACAGCCAGCTCGACCAGTGTTCGCCGGTTTACCTTGGTGACGACGAGGTCGCTCGCAACCATGAGGCGGTCGATCTTCCAGTCGGCCTCGATCACCGTGACGCCGGCTCGATCGGCGACGCGCCTCGACACAAACTCCCGGTCCTGCCCCGCGATCCAGATCAGCCGCTTGTTCGATGTCTTCAGCGCATCGAAGGCCGGCAGCACCAGATCCAGAATCGGCGCCATCTCCTCTGTCCAGCTTCCGGGCATCACCGTCACCACCGCGGCATCGGCGTCGAGGTCAAGTTCCTTGCGCGCCCGGCGGCGATCCTTGCGCGCATACTCGAAGCGCGGCGGCACTGGTCCGAGGTATCGCGTCCGGCCCGCGGCGGCTGGCGGCTCCGGATAGATGCCGCGGTTGTCCGTGAACAAGATGTGATCCGCGAACCGCAGCGACTGCATCGAATAGCGGTCCGCATCGGTGAAGAAATCCGTGATCATCACAGTCGGCTTGTCGAAGACCTTCGCTACGGGCATCGCGGCGAACTCCTCGTGCGCCACCACCAGGTCCGGCTGCAGCCACCCGATCACCTTGCCCGCCAGCACCGTCGTCTCTGCAGTGCCGTTGGCGTCGTCCAGACTTAGATCGATGAGCGGACAGCCGAACTCCGCGAGAGTGCGCGCGCCTGTTCCGTAGGAGACAAACCGGATCTGAACGTCGTCGCGCAGTTCGGCAAGTTCCTTGGCGATCGCGATGTCCGGGATCGCGTGTCCCCGTCCACGTCCGCGCGTGAAGAACAGCAGCTTCTGTTTGCCTGCAGCGAATTGTGGAAAGCTCATCGAAGTGCAGTTTAGCAGTCATGCCGCGTGCACACTTCAAGTTATTGACCCGCTCGATTCGCGGTCGTGTAGACTGTACGCAACCGTGTCTCGACGAGGGCGGCCTTCGTGGCTGCTCATCCCCGCTACAGTTCTGGGTCCTTAGCGGCGGGGGCGATCGCGATGTCCGCGTGGGGAAACCAGCCGCAGAAGGTCGTCGTCGCCTATCACATCTGGTACACGGAGAACGAGCGCTCGTCATCCGATTCTGCCAAGTTCGGTCCGGGCCCCATGGAGGCGGTCGAAGAGTTCCTGAAATCGAATGGCGACTTTCAGCCTGACCGGAGCCGCGAGAAATTCGGCATGACGTTCACTCCAGGCGGATTCCTGAAACGCGTGCGGTGAGGTCGCGCCGCCGATTACGCGGTCGTCGCGGCATCGCGGGTGAGCAAAGACTCAACCTCCGAAGCCTCAGCGTCGCTCAATCGAAACTCCAGCGCGCCGATCACGCCCTCGACCTGCGAGCCGGACCGCATGCCGACGATCGCCGCCGTGACGGCCGGATGGCGCAGACTCCATGCGATCGCGACCTCCCCCGCTGTGCGGCCGTGCCGGGAGCCAATGGCGCGCAGCCCTTCCGCGACCGCCAGATTGCGCGTGAGCTGCGGCTCCTGGAACTGCGGCTTGCGGCGGCGCATGTCGTCAGCGGGCAGGTTCGCGATGCGTTCACGCGTCATCCTGCCGCTCAGCAGTCCATTCTGCATCGGCGAGTAAACGATGACACCGATACCGTGCTCGGCGGCGTGCGGCAGAATCTCTTTCTCGACATCGCGGGACAACATCGAATAGGGAGGCTGCAGCGACGTCACGGGCGCGATGGCCTGGAGCCGCCGCATTTGCGGAGCGTTGAAATTCGACACCCCGATCCAGCGGACTTTGCCTTCCTCACGCAACTTCGCCATCGTAGCCCAGCCCTCTTCGATCTCTTCGTCCGGTTCAGGCCAGTGAATCTGATAAAGGTCGATTACGCCGGTCTGGAGACGCCGGAGACTGGCTTCAACCTCGCGCCGAACGGAGCCGGCCTTGAGGCTCTTGCCGATCTCGCCGCGCTCGTTCCAGATGCGCTCGCACTTGGTGAAGACGTAAGGGCGCCGTGATCGTCCCTTCAACGCCCGCGCGACGACTTCCTCGGAGTGGCCAAGCCCGTAGACCGCAGCAGTGTCGATCCAGTTGACGCCCCCGTCGAGCGCGGCGTGAATGGCTGAAACGGAGTCGTTATCGTCCTGCGGTCCCCAGGCGAAGGCCCACCCTCCGCCGCCCATCGCCCACGCTCCGATTCCGATGGGAGTCAGTTCGAGATCGCTGTTTCCCAAGCGCCTGGTCTGCATCCTACTCAGGATAGCAGCCGTCCTCGCGGCGGGCGCGCGCACCACGAGCGTACACGGTAAAGCAGCCGGTCGATGTCCCGATGATTGATGAAGCGCGTGAAGACGCGCGTCCCGCCGATGTTGGGAGTGTAACGAGTCGAGACGTAGACTTTGCGGGCAGCCAGAAAACTCGGCGAGTGCAGCGGTGTAGGCGATAGGAGCCTCCGGGTTGCAGGCGCAGCTCCATGGTGGGGCGGGCCGTTTGGCCTGCCC
>JBOGMR010000288.1:0-3839 GCA_050746825.1 Bryobacteraceae bacterium
GAGCGAGGCTCCTGTTCATCAGCGATCACTCGGGTACGCTCGATTTGTATAGCATCGCGGTTCGCGAGGGCAAGGCCCAGGGACTGCAGGCCCTCTTGAAGAAGGACATCGGAAGAGTTACCGGCGCCGGCATCGCGGATAACGGAAGTCTTCATTATTCGATCAACACAGCGTTGGGCGATGTCTACCTGGGCGACCTGGACATCGATGCGGGCGCAATCCGCAACCTTCGCCAGATCGACCAGCCGGCGGGACATCTGAGTTTTGCCACTCAATGGTCTCCCGACGGGAAGCAACTGTTCATCCAACGCCGCGCGCCGCAGGAGTCGCGCAGCGCCAACTTCATCCGCGATGTTGCGACCGGGGTGGAGCGGGCTTACAAAACGCCTTACGACGCACTCGCGGTCCGCGGGCAATGGACGGCGGACGGAAAGTCGGTGCTGCTCATGCTGGTCAACGAGACCTCCGTGCGTCTCGTGTTGGCTGACGCGGACACATGGAAAGTGCGGGGCAGTTTCGACGTGCCGGGCCAGCGACCCCTGTTTTTCGGGCCGAACTCGGCGCCCGGTGGTGAGTTCGTGTTCTTCGCGAAGGGTAACGTTCGGACTCGAGACACGCGGCTGGTGCGGATTCGCCTCCAGACGGGTGAGGAAAAGGAGGTCTGCCGGGCCGTCCCGATGGGCTGGGCCGTCTCTCCCGACGGAACGCAGGCTGCCTGCAGCGGATTCACTAATTCGATTCGCATTGTTCCGACAGCGGGCGGCGAAGGCCGCGATCTCGTCAAGACAATCACGATTGCCCCGATGGCTTGGACACCCGACGGCAAACACCTCATCTACACCCAAGGTAGGGGACCGGTCTCATACTGGATCGTTCCCATCGCGGGAGGACAGCCCCGCAAGCTTGACGTTGCCTTCGACCTGCCGGGCGAAATCAGTATTCACCCCGACGGCCGCCGCATCGCCATCACCTCGCGCGTGTCCACCACCGAGCTTTGGGTGATGGAAAACCTGAAGCTCAACTAGCTAGCTCATGGGCAGGTCGCTGACCTGCCCAGCCTCTTCACGAGCAAGGCTGCGACTCGCGACACCCGTGGTGTGCGCAAGCGCGAACCGGCGCATTAATCATTCGAAACACGGATTGGAGGACCTCATGAAGAATACCAATCTCAGAAGCGAACCTGCGGCAGTCGCGGCACGCGTTGCCATGCTGCTCTTGTTATTAGTGACGCAAAATTTATCGGCCGCGATGATTCTGGTCAGTGAGAACCGCGGCTATTCGGCCTTCGGGCTCATCGCACCCGTGGGTGTCCCCTTAATCAGCGATTCGAGATCCGGCAACGCCAGTGGGTTCCCGGCAGATTATAACGGCGGCGCCGAAATCTTGCTCGGACCACAATGGTACGAATACTTCGTCGACGGAGATAAACGCACCGGGTATTTCTGGCTGGATTCCAGGGCCGGACACGTATCCTCGTATTCTCTCGATCATCCTGATCCCAACCTGCGCCAGTTGGTGACGTTCCATTTGTCGACCGAAATATTGGCCGAAATTGGCGGCAGCGCCTGTGGATTAGAGAGCACTCTCGTTTGCACCGGGCTAGCTGAGTCATTTTTTGAGCTCGAGTTTGACCTGACCAACGGCGGCGTCTATGAAATGGGGGTCAGTTTCGTCAGCAACGACGACGGCATCCCAGGAGTTTCGGGCGTCTCTGTGTTTCTCGAGAAGGGGGGACTCGATCTGACGCCGCCGCAGCAGTTCATTAGCCCGGGGGGCGATCCGGCCGGCGTGGCCGGCGTGTTTCACCTCACACCGGGCCGCTACACTCTTCATGCCTCGGTTCAAAGCCAGTATGGCGCCGGGTTACCCATTCGCTCGGCGCAGGCCTTGGGTTTCTTTCACTTGGTCGCGGAAGACATGCCCGAGCCGGCTTCCTGCCTGCTCGTGGGACCCCTCCTCGTCTTGCTACCCATCATCCGTCGACGGAAGCCGGCCGCTGCGGGCGTAGACTATAAGCAAGATCGGGCCAGATCTTTACGGAATCCTGACAGAAGCCGAGAAAGCCCCGTACATTCGACGGCTACTGTTGAAACCATGAAGACGCAGCAATTCACAACTTCGATTCCGGCTGTCGCGATCCTTGTCTGCCTGGCGGTGGCCGCGCCGGCACAGAAGATCAGCCAGCCCGAGCTTCTGTTTCGCGAAGCTCTCCACAAGCAGCAGGTCGAAGGCGACCTGAGCGCGGCGATCAAGCTGTATGAGCGTGTGGTCTCGTCGGCAACGTCGAATCGGCCACTCGCCGCCAAAGCGCTGCTCGAACTGGCCCGGTGCTATGAGAAGCAGGGCAATGCCGAAGCGCGCAAGACCTACGAGCGCCTGGTCCGCGACTTCGCCGATCAGAGCGATGCGGCAAGGCAGGCGCGTCTTCGACTGGCGGAGCTCTCCCCGCCAGTTCAAGTCCGCCGGGATGTCATTGCACGGAAGCTTTCCGCGGCGACCTCCCGTTTTCCCCTCCGGACGGTCTCTGCAGATGGCCGCTACTCCGCCTACGTGGATTTGCGCAATAGCAAACTCACGCTGATCGACTTGACCACGGGGACGGAGCGTGGACTGGGTACGGACAGCCTGATCCGTCGTGGATTCTTCAGCCTCAACGCGGCCATCTCACCCGACGGATCGCAGGTCGCTTACAGCTTTGCAAAGGAAGGCGCGTCGGTGTACGAACTGCGCATGATTCCGGTGAAAGGCGATGATTCACGCGTCATCGCACGCGATCTGCGGCCGTTCTTCATCGTGGATTGGTCGCGCGACGGATCGAGCCTACTGCTGGCCGAAGTCCGAGGAGTCGTAGGAGACGGGAGCCCGCAACGGTGGCTTTTGATCAATCTCACCACAGGCAAGCTAAGCCCGGTCCCGATTCTCGCGCCTACCAACTGGGTAATGCGGCCGGGCTCCCCTACGTTGCACTCTCGCCTTTCTCCGGATAGCCGCCTGGTAGCTTACTCGGCTCCGGAAGCGGAGAGCGACAGCCGGTTTTCTGTGTTTGTCAGCGCACTCGATGGATCGAACCGACAGAAGATATCCGGTCAATCCGGCAACGCGTATGTTTTTGGCTGGTCTCCTGGTGGAGCGAGGATCCTGTATATCAGCGACCGCTCCGGCTCGCACGATTTGTATAGCATCGCGATTCGTGCAGGAAAGCCAGAGGGGGTTCCGGCACTCCTGAAGAAGGAGATTGGAAGAGTTGCAGGCGCCGGGGTCGCTGATAACGGACGCCTTTATTATTCGATCAGCACGGCGGTCGGTGAAGTCTATCTGGGTGACCTGGACCGCGATGCGGCGACAGTCCGCAATCTTCAACAGATCGACCAGCCGCCGGGACAGACCAGCTCGACCACTCAATGGTCGCCTGATGGAAGACAACTGATGATCCAACGCCAATTCACGACAGAAGTCCGCATCGCTAACGTCCTCCGCGATGTCGCCACCGGCGAAGAGCGTGCCTTCAAAACGCCCTATGACGGAAGGGCAAGCGCCGGGCGATGGACTGCGGACGGGAAATCGTTCGTCCTGATGCTGGTCACGAACACTTCCCGGCGACTGGTGTTGACTGACATGGAAACATGGGGCGTGCGGGCCAGCCTCGATTTGCCCGGCCAGGAGGTCATCTCTTTCGGGCCCAACACAGCCCCGGCGGGTGAATATGTCTTCGCTTCGAAAGGGAACGCTCAATCCCGAAACACCCGCCTAATGAGGATTCGAATCGAAACCGGCGAGGAGAAGGAGATCTGCGAGACCTATCCGTTAACCTGGGCCATCTCTCCCGATGGAACCCAGGC
>JBOGMR010000289.1:0-5594 GCA_050746825.1 Bryobacteraceae bacterium
GTCGTCTCCGCACGAATCGATCCACGTGTCGGTTTCGTTACAGCCCTACTTGTTCTTACATTGCGACTTTGTATCTGGAAGGACCGCTGGCGGCCTGAACGCGGCCGATTGATCGCGAAATGTCCGCCCGACGGACCCATTCGCCGCAGCCGCGGCAAATCCGCCTGCCATGCGCCTGGCTCGGAGCACGAGCAACAGAGAGTGAGTCAGATTGGGTGATTCAGGATCAGGTGTGCTGGGATCTGCTCGGGAAAGTGGCTCCTCAGGCTGGACTCGTGTCAAGCACGCGAACGAAGCGAGTCGTGCGACGCCTGTCAGCCTGGGGAGACGAGGCCGAGCGAAGCGAGGGATTCGCTTGATCCGCTTCGGCAGCGCCATACGCGGTTCGGATACGCGAACGGAGGACGGCCACGAGAGCAGCGCGACTCGGAACAGCTCCCTCCAGCGCAACTGGCTCATCGGCCAGCATCGCCGCTGCCACTACGGCAGCCGCATCGATTCGCCAAACCCAAGCGTCCGAAATCGTGAGAGCGAGACGTTGCTCGCGCGCCGGGCATCCTCGAGCGCGCGCAGCGGTTCGTCGATGCCCTCCGTGGTCATCTGGAACGTGCCGAAGTGCATGCCGATGGTTCGGGACGCTTCAAGGTCCATGTGGGCCTGAACCGCCTCGACTGGATTCATGTGAACGGCCTGCATGAACCAGCGGGGCTCGTAGGCGCCGATTGGCAACAGAGCCAGATCGATCGGTCCGAGCCTCCGGCGAATTTCGCGGAAACAGTCCGTATAGGCGGTGTCTCCGGCGAAGAAAATCCGCACGTCGCTCGTCACCAGCATGAAGCCACCCCAGAGGGCACGGTTTCGATCGAACGGTGTCCGCGCCGAGAAATGTTGCGCGGGCGTCAGCGTGATCGGCAGTGCCGGGGCCGTCGCCTCCTGCCACCAATCGAGCTCCTCGACTCGGCGAATACCGGCTGACCGGACGAGCGCCGCGTTTCGCAACGGCGTCACCACGACAGGATCGAAGCGCTTCGCGAGCATGCGAAGCGTCCGCGGATCGCAGTGATCGTAATGGTTGTGGCTCAGCAGCACCGTCGAGATGGGCGGCAAGTCATCGAAGCGGACGGCCGGCTGCCGAACTCGCCGTGGCCCGAACAGGTTCAACGGACCGGCACGCTCGGAATACATTGGGTCGGTCAGCAGATTGCCGACCTGTGTCTGAATAAGAAACGTCGCGTGACCGATGAACGTGACCACCGCGGCGGCGCCATCGACCGCCGGCGGCCGTCGCGCCGGGTCGTCAATACGCCGTGGCCACGGCGTTCGTCGCTCGCGCAGCATCCGCAGGACCGCCGAGAACGGTTGGCCGGCCGTGCCGGTGGGATTGACGAATCGTCTGCCATCGAAGTGATCGCTCACGCCCCAACACTGTGTCGAACGTGCCACCTGATCTGGCCCGAACTTCCTACTGGTGCAATACCTGATGGACGAACGCAACGGCAATGGACCCCTCACCGACGGCGGAGGCCACGCGCTTGATGTTGCCGCCACGCACATCGCCGACTGCGAACACGCCGGGCCGACTCGTTTCGAGAAGATACGGCGGCCGGGTCAGCGGCCACCCTGCGGCCGCCAGATCGTCCCCTGAGAGATCCGGACCCGTTTTGATGAACCCCTTGTCATCGACCACGATGCATCGCTCGAGCCAGCGGGTGTTCGGCGCGGCCCCGGTCATGATGAACACGTGCCTTATGTCGTGCGTCTCAACCTCTCCCTTCCGATTGTCGCGCCACCGGACCTGTTCGAGGTGCCCGCTTCCTTCGAGGGCGACGATTTCCGTATGCGTCCGTAGGACGATCGCGGGGTTCTCTTCGATACGGCGGATGAGGTAGCGCGACATCGTCTCTGCCAACCCGTCCGCACGGATCAGCATGTGTACGCGTATCGCGGTCTGCGCGAGGAACACTGCGGCTTGGCCCGCGGAATTGCCGCCCCCAACAACGATGACGTCTTCGCCAACGCACAATTGCGCTTCCATCGGCATCGCGGCGTAGTACACACCGGCGCCTTCGAACTGGGACAGGTTGTCGAGCGGCAGCCGGCGATACTCGGCACCCGTGGCGATGATCACCGCGCGCGCAGGGACGCGCGTTCCGTCGTCGATCTGGACGGCGTAGGGCTGTCGGTCGCAGGCGAGCTTGGTCGCGCCCTTTGCGATCATGACTTGCGCGCCGAACTTCTGGGCCTGCGCGTACGCGCGCCCCGTGAGTTCCTGCCCGGAAATGCCCGTCGGAAACCCGAGATAGTTTTCGATCCTGGAACTCGATCCGGCCTGGCCGCCGGGCGCGTTCGATTCGAGCACGAGAACATCGAGTCCCTCGGACGCGCCGTACACCGCGGCCGCCAGCCCCGCCGGCCCCGCGCCGACGATCACCACATCGCGGACGTGCGTCCGATCGATGGCGTCGTTGAAGCCCAGGCAGTCCGCGATCCGCTGATTGCTCGGGTTGCGCAGCACGGCATCGCCGCGGCAAATCAGCACAGGTACGTCGGCTGCGGTGATATGAAACCGATCGAGCAGCTCCTGCGCGTCGGCGTCGCGATCGAGGTCGATGTAAGCGTACGGATGGCCGTTGCGGGTCAGAAACTCCTTCACGCGCAACGTGCCCGCACAATGCGTCGAGCCGATCAGGACGACATCTCCAAAGCCGCGGGCAATCAGCTCCATACGGCGGAGGATGAACGCCCGCATGAGGATCTCGCTCAACTCGGCGTCGGTCTGCACGAGGGCGAGGAGCTGCTCGCGATCGAGCTCGATCACCTCGCCCGGCTCGCTAACGCGCGTCCGGGCCAATGCCCGGCGCCCCGTGATCATGTTGCCTTCGCCCGAAAACTGCCTTGGGCGATGTGTAACGATGAGCGTTTCGGTAGCGCCGGTTGGCCGCAGAACCTGAATCTCGCCGCTGACAACCGCGAAGAACGGGACGGCCCTGTCTCCAATGTCGACGAGCAGGTCGCCGCGCGCGATCGAGCGACGGCGTCCATGCGCCGCGACCCGCGCGAGCTGCGCGGCCGTCAAGGTCGGAAACAGCCGTTCCGTCGGGGAGGGCGCAGTCGGTTGCAGCGGCTGAGGCGTTTCTGGCGCGTTCACAGTTCACCCCTGATGAGTTAGGCGAAGATGAAGCGTCGGAGCTTCGTTCCTCGCTAGCACACGATGCCATATTTCTGGCGACCAAAACTCGCGGATTCTTCTGTCCTCGAACGGCAGTCCGCAGCATCAGTGGACGCGCTCAAACTGACGGATAGTGCGGGTTATCCCTTGCGGACAGCTGCGGCTCTATGGACGGAGGCGACTGAACCCCGGATGTACACCTAAGCGCAAGCCCTGGTCTTCAGCAATGCGTTGAAGCAGCGATGCTAACTGCGCGCGCTCTTTTTCGTTCAGCGCCGCGCACAGTACGTCTTGGTGTTCGCGAGCCAGGCGTCCGACGGCTTTCATCGTCTCCCGTCCCTTGTCAGTGAGATACAGGGCGTGGCTTCGCCTATCGCTCGGATGATCGCGCCGCTCGATTAGTCCTATCTTTTCGAGCTCATCAATCAAAACGACCAGCCGGCTCGGGAGGACACGCAGTTCCAGGCCGAGCGCCTGCTGGCTCAGACCTTCCGACGCTTGCACCAACCGAAGGACACCTGCGTGCGCCGGCACCAATCCGATTGTCTCCAGCCTTTCGGCGAACTTTGCCGCCGCATGGGCACCAACCTGGGCGAGCAAAAATGCCGGCGAAAAAGCGCCGCGAATGCCTGACGACTTCTCAGACGTATCCGATTCGGTTTTAGTCACATTGACAATATTATACTTGTAGACAATCATTCATTGCATGAATGATTCTGAATATGAGGCTAATCTGGGAGACAGCCGATGAACGCCACACCCCACTCGACTGCGTCTGTGACGCGACACGCAGGTCCACCGCTCGACTTCGTGGCCGGCGCTTATGCCCTGCTCTTCCTCGCCGGTCTCTATCCCGTCACCATCTTCGGCGGCCAGCCATATTTCCCAGGCCCCTGGGAATCCGCGGAGACCATCGTGGCGTTCTTTCGGGCGCGTCCGATGGCGGTTCGCATCTGTGCGTTTCTTCAATTCGGTGCAGCAATACCTCTCGGCATCTATACTGCCTCCGTCGTCAGTCAACTGCAGTTTCTCGGCGTGCGTGCGGCCGGCACTTCCATCGCGCTGTTTGGCGGTTTCACGACCGCGCTGACGATGCTCGCAGCGTCCTCGGTGTTGTGGACGATGGCGCAACCGGGCATTGCCGAAGACCAAACGGTCCTGCATGCGTTGTATTGGATCGTACAGGCACTTGGAGGCGCCGGGGTTTCGGTACCGTTCGGACTCCTTGTCGCTGGAGTCTCGATCCCGGCTTGGTTTCTGAAACTACTTCCCAAATGGGTAGTGGTGCTCGGTCTCGCGCTCGCTGTCTGCGGCGAGGTGAGCTGGACTTATCTCATCTCGCCAGCGGCCCTCCCGCTCGTCCCGCTTACACGGTTCCCCGGATTCGTGTGGATGATTGCCGTCGGACTTATGTTGCCGAATACGCGCGACCGAACGAAGTAGCGGTCCGGCTGCAGCCCGCGCCAGACTCGCTCGCTCCCCTGTCGTGCAACGGCCTCAGCGCCGTCGTCGGCGGGCGCCACGAGCCGCTTCCGAGGGCCCAGGTGGCACGGTTAATCCTTGCTACTCCGGCGATCCCGGGGCCCAAAACGGTCTGATCACTGTGGCTGGAGGATGACCCATGGCTGACGTAATCGGTGTACTCGCGACGCTCGCGTGCTCCTTGTTCGCTGGTGCGGCTATTTACATCAACGTCGTCGAGCATCCGGCAAGGTTGGCCTGTGGAACCGAGGTGGCCGCTCGGCAATGGGCACCCAGCTACAAGCGGGCCACGGTCATGCAGGTTCCGCTCGCCGTCGTGGCGGCGCTCGCGGGCCTCGTTCAGTGGCTCACGATCGGCGGGGTCCAATGGCTCTTGGGGGCGCTCCTCATCCTCTCGGTGATTCCATTCACTCTTGTCGTCATCCTACCGACGAACCACAAGTTGCTCGAGCCCGGTCGCGACAACAGTTCGGAAGAGACCAGGCGGCTTCTTGAAAGCTGGGGGCGTCTGCATGCCGTGCGAAGCGTCCTCAGCCTCGTAGCGACGCTCTTCTATCTGCACGCGCTCGCATAACGGTGGGTTTCGTCAGATCATGTCGAGTCTTGGAGCTTAAGCCACTGCTCACGTTCGCAGCGTCTTGTCGAACCAGGTTGTTGCGGCGCGCACGGCCGTGTCCACCTGGTCGGGCTGATCATAGATATCAAGCATTCCTCTTCAAGTGCACTTGAAGTCAAGCGTACAGACGAGCGAGCCAATCTCGTCCGTCTCGACCAGTCAATCGCGGCCGCGGCGAGGGTATGATCAACATTCCCGTGACAGACAACCCGGTTGAAGCGCCTCGGGGATGGCGCGCCATTTTCGCCTGGCTGACGGGAACCACGCCGTCTCCGCCTCTCTCTTCGAGCTCCCCGAGCGATCACTCTCGAGAGAGCCTGCCTGCCC
>JBOGMR010000290.1:0-3809 GCA_050746825.1 Bryobacteraceae bacterium
CCGTGGATTCCACGCCCTGTGGTGGCTCCAATACGGCTACCTCCAGCAGGGCCGCGTGCGCGATGCGCGGCGGCTGATGGAAACCATAGCCGCGGATTCTACCCGGAGCGAAGCGCAGTTCATTCACTCGCATCTGGCGCAGATGCGCGCACACTATGCCATTGAGACGGGTGAGCCTGCGCCCGTGTCGGCGTCCCGGTCCGATCAGATCGATCCGGCCGCGGCCGCGTCGCAGCTCTTCGCGGACGCTTTCCTGGCAATCCGGGCGCAAAAGCGAGCCGGCGCGGAAAAGTTTCTCGGTGATCTGCGAACACACGGCGCAGCCGGACAGACAGCTTCGCACCAGCAAGGCCACTATCCGCCCGGCGCGGCGGCGACCCGGGTCATGGTCAAGCAGCTCGAAGGGCTGTTGCTGCTCGACAAGGGCCAAGCCGCAGAAGCGGTAGACGCGCTGAAGGAAGCGGCCGAGCTCGAAACACGTTTGCCGTTCGACTTCGGCCCGCCTGTTCCGCCAAAGCCCGCGCATGAACTCCTGGGTGAAGCCCTACTGGCGCTTGGACACGCACCGCAGGCTCAGGCTCAATTCCAGCTTGCGCTACAACGTGCGCCCAGGAGGGCGCTGTCTCTGCTCGGGCTCGCCCGGTCGGCAGCCAAGGCCGGCGACGCAGAGACTTCCCGTGAAGCGTATGCGGAGCTTCGCCGCATTCGCGGGCGCGCGGATTGATCCAGCCGATTGGATCAGAAGCTCAGCCGCAACCCGAATTGGAACTGCCGTTCTTCCGACGCGCTCGTGATCTCCGCAAATCCGTTCAAGTTGCGAATGGATCCGTCCGGGTTGTACTGCACATTGCTGACGTTCGAACCCGGATCACCGAGCTTCGGCGTATTAGTCAAGTTGAACGCTTCCGCCCGGAACTGCATCTGCCATCTCTCGGTGAACTTGAAATTGCGGAAGAGGCCGAAATCCCAATTCGCGCGCCCTGGACCGCGCATGTTGTTGAACCCGGCCGTCCCGAACCGGGCCTCGTTCACGGGGCGGAACGCGGTTGGATCGAACCATGGCTCGCCGCGGCCGATTCCGCCGAGTTTGACCACGTCTTTCGTCACCTGATCGGCTCGCTGCGTGCTCGCGGCCGCGTTCAGAGACGTGCCGCTCGCGCTGATCGAAAAAGGACGGCCGCTCATCAGGCTCAGAATGCCGTTCATCTGCCAACCTCCGGCGACCGCGCTGAGAATGCCTCCCTGGCTCAGGTAGCGGCGCCCCCGCCCGAAGGGCAGGTCAGCCACGCTGGTGACTTGCAGATTGTGCCTGCGATCGAACGAAGCGACAGACTTGTTCAAATGGTAGTACTCAGGAATCGCGATTCGAGGAGTTCCATCGCTGACGTCAACACCGGAGTTCGAAATGGCTTTGCCAAACGTGTACGCCGCGTTCAGCGCGAGCCCCTGAGCAAAGCGGCGCTGCAGTTGCGCCTGTAGCGAGTCATAATGACTGCCGCCAACCGGCCCGACTTCTCGCACGGCCGCCGTCCGGCCGAATTTTCTGAAAAGCTGCATCCCCGGAGTTCCGCCGCCCACCGGCGACCAATTGAGCTGGTTGTAACTCAACTGGCGAACCTGGCGCGTTGCGACGTAGGCGACCTCGCCGACGAAGTCCCATGCGAGGCGCTTCTCCACCGTGAGATTCCAGGACTGGATATAGCCGCGCTCGATCTTGAGCGGCACCGTTTGCGTAGAGATATTGCTGGCTACGTCGATAATGCCGTTTCCAAGCGACGGAACGGCAATCGCTGGAATACCGTTTTGGAGCAGTCCTGCGTAGTTCATGTTATTCGGCGACGGTACCACCAGCTCGATGAGGATTGGATGATTGGTGCGAAGTGGACGCGAGAGCGAATACGGATCGGTGGTGATACCGTACCCGGCGCGCATGACGAAGTCCGCTTTGGCGCGATAGGCGACGCCAAAGCGCGGCGCAAAGAGCTTCCTGCTGACCTCTACGCCCAGATCTTTCGGCACATTTCCCACACCACCGATATGCATCTTGTCAGTCAACGGGTCGTATCTTTCGAAACCGCGACCGGCGCGTGCCGGCATCGGGTAGTACTCCCAGCGCGTACCGAAAGACAACGTCAGCTTCTGGTGGAGCTGCCAGCGGTCGCGGACAAACAGACTATAGCGCCACGCCCGAGTGGTATAGGGGAACGTCGTGAGCAGGTTCTTGCCGAATTGCGTGGGCAGACCGAGCAGGAAAGTGGCCATGCTGTTTACCTGGTCGACACCTCGCTCCAGCACGCTGCATCCACCAGTGGTATTCGGCGTAAGGCACAACGAAGTCGGGCCGGAACCGAAATTGAAGCGGCCACGCGCCCCCATTGACGCGCCGCCTTGAAACTCGGGTTGCGTGTGATTCATCCGCTCGGTGTTGTTGTCCGTGCCCCAACGGATCTCGTGGTTGCGCAGCGTCTTCGTGAAGTTCGCCCGGATGGAAAACTGGTCGTCATTACGGTAATAGGGCGTCCACGGTTCCTCCGTTCCGAATGCGGCGTAACCGGTGACGTTGAAGTGGGGCCATCCGCTCTGGAACCGCTCGGGACCGTTCGTTCCAGGCAGGCCCAGCACATCGGTTCCGTAGTTTTTGCCGATTCCAGGCTGTTCGACGTTGGTGTTCTGGCGGCCCCAGCCGAAGAACGCGTCGGCCAGCAGCGACGGCGAGAAGATGTAGTTCGCGCCGAAACTGAGACGTGTGTTCCTGCCCCAGGAGTTGCCGGCATTTCCTCCCCCGACTCGGGCGCCATCGAATTCCTCGCCGAATGCCGTGGGGTTGACGATGGTGAAGTCGAACAGACTGATGCTGCCGAACACGTTGAATTTGTCGCTTGTCTGCCAGTTAACCTTGGTGTCGTTCGACCAGCGGTCCGCGGCAAATGGTTTCGACGCGAAGAAGTTGTTGATCTCCGAGCTCAGCCGCGGCTCCGTTGGCTGGTAATTCGGCAGAGGCACGTAGCCGATTACTTTTTGGCCGATCGGGTTGATCTGTCTCGAGGGAATGATGTTGTTTGGAAACGGTATGCGGCCCGTCCCGTTGGGATTGCCTGTGAACGGATCGTACACGCGCGTGGTCTCGGCGGAAAAATCCCCCCGCCGTGCCGCCGCCGTAGGCACGGAAAGAATGGCTGTGGAGTTCTCGCGCTCGTTCCGGCCTTCCCAGCTTGTAAAGAAGAACAGCCGGTTCTTCCGAATCGGCCCGCCGAGCGCGCCGCCGTATTGGTTGGAAATGAACTTTCCCTTGCCCTGGTTCGGCGGCAGGAAAAAGCTGCGAGCCCGGAGGTATTGATTGTGGTGGTATTCGAATACGGAGCCATGCAGGTCGTTGGTTCCGCTCTTGATCTGCACGCTGATTACAGCGCCTCCTGCGAGCCCTTGCTCGGCATCAAAACTGTTCGTTGTCACCGCAACGGTTTCGATCGATTCGAGATTGGGTACGATCGAGCTGTTTCCAACGTTCCAGATGTGCTGGCTGGTGGCGCCGTCGATGCTCGTGCTCACCGTGGAACGGCTGGTTCCGTTTACATTGAAGGCGCGCGAGCGCGATGGATTGCAGCCGCCCATACGCGCCTCGCGGACTGCGCCCGACATCTCAAATCCGGGCAGAGTGGTAAACAGGCTCTGATAATTCCGGCCGATCGTGACAGGCAGGTTCTCGATCTGCGCGCGGAGCAGTTCGTGGCGCACTTCCGCACGATCGGTTTGAAGGACCGCAGCCGCGGACTCCGCAGTCACGGTGACCTGTTCGGCAAGTCCCGAAA
>JBOGMR010000291.1:0-7202 GCA_050746825.1 Bryobacteraceae bacterium
ACGTTGCTCTGGAACGTGGCGATGCCGTTCACCTGCCAACCGCCGAGGATCCACTCAACCGGCGCAGGAGCCGAATGCAGGAACGCGCGCTTCTTACCGAACGGCAGCTCATAGTTCGCGCTGATCACCAGGCGCCGGGAGACGTCTTGCGCCGAGAGCGACCGCTCGGCCTTCCGGTTGTAGAAATCCTGCTTCTGACCGGCGGCGCCGAGGAACGTCACCGTTTGCGATGCGTCGTCGAGAAGCTTGCCGCCCGTGAAAGCGAGCAACAGGTTCAGTCCCTGGGAATATCGCTTGGTCACGCTCAAAGTAAACGAGTGGTAGATCGAATTCGCCTGCGGCTTGCGAAACGCATTCACGCCCGTATACTGCGGATAGGGCCGCAGGGTTTGCGAGTACGCGATGCGTGGCTGGCTGAGCCCCGAGGTCGGATTCGTGATAATGCCGAGGAACGGATTCGGCACCGTGTTCGACCCGAGCAACTGGTTGCCCAGCGCGAAGTACGAAGCGGGCAACTGGTTGTACGCCATGTTGCTCTCGCCGTCGATCAAGTGGTTGCCCTTGCTCCCCAGATAACCGGCCTCGACGACGAAGCCCGCGCCGACGTCGCGCTGGAGCGTGCCGTTCCACTGCTGGATGATGGGGTTCACATAGTCGTTGAAGTAGCTGGCCCCGATCCCCAGACCTAATTGCGTCGCGGGTCCGCCGGCCGGACCGGGCGGGAAGTTAAAACCGTTCGGGAACGGATTTCGCAGCGACGCGGCGGGTGTGACGCCGCCATCGAACGAAGTGTTGATGCCCGTAGTGCCTGAGAAGCCCTCTGTCCCGGAGCTGCCGGAGGTGCCCGATGCCTGCAACACCGACGGGGAGTAAAGAATTGCGTAGGCGCCGCGGAACACGGTCTTTTGATTGATTTGATATGCAAAACCGAAGCGCGGCCCCCAGTTGTTGCGGTCTGTCGGCGTCTGCCGGCGATTTTCGGGCGTCACGAACTTCATCTGGCCGACCAGGTTGGGGTAGGCGGGCACTCTCCCCGCGATAGGCGACGGCGCATCGATATCGAAGTAGCTGAGGCGGCTGTAACGCTCGGTTCGCGGGCGGTCGACGTCCCACCGCAAGCCCATGTTGAGAGTCAACTTCTGGGTCACCTTCCAGTCGTCCTGGAGGTAGACGCCCCAGTAGTCGCTGGCGGTGGCAATGGCAAAGGTGTGCTCAATCTGTCCGCCTCCCAGCAGCCCGAGGAGGAAGGAGGCCATTCCGGCGCCCTGCGTGGTTGAGGCCGCGGCGCCAACCTGCCGCTGCGTCCAGTTGTTGTTGAAGGAATAGCTCCCGGACGGCTGGCCGTGCTGTCTGAAATTCATGAACAGCTTTCGAAACTCGATCCCGCCCTTGATCGTGTGGCGGCTGGAGACTTTTGTCAGATCGCCGCGCACGTCGTGCCCGGAGGCCTGGATCCGCAGCTTGGTAAATGTGGCCTGGCCGAGCGACGACACGCCGTTATTGCCGCCGATGTCGATTCTCGGAAACTCCAGGTTCTGCGCAGCCGCCGCGTTCACCACGTCCTGCGGAAAGCCCAGCGCCCGGAGATCGATCCCATCAGAAATCGGGTCGCCGTGAAAAACCTTGCGGGCAAATCCGTAGCTGAAATTCAGGATCGTGCTGGGATTAAACGTGTAGACGGAATTGAGCGCGATGTTGTAGTTGGTGCTATAGCCGGTGCCGCTGCCGATTGACGTTCCGATGTTGCCGAAGCCGTTAAACGGGAAATTCGAGCCATTCGAATACGAGCCGCGCGCCCACAGCTTGAGGCGATCGCTAAAGTTGTGGTCGATGCGGGAATCGTACTTGTCTTCACGGCTCTTGGCCTTGCCGGACGCGAAGAAGTTGTTGGAGTAGCTGAACTGATTGGTCGGCACGGCGTTCGGCGCGGGCCAATACTGGAGCATGTTCAGCGCGACCGGGTCCATCCGTTCGCGCGGAATGCGGTTGCCCGCGAAGGGCTGCCGGATAAAGACGCCGGAGGCGTCCTGGGTGGCGGTGGCCGCGTCGTAGATCGTAATTGCCTGCCCGCCGCCGTTCCGCAGATCTGAAAAGTCGCCGTTCTTCCAGGCCTGGATCGGCAGGGTGGCAGTTCCCGTCGAGGCGTTGCGCGTCCGCGTGCTTTGTTCGGCGAAGAAGAAGAAGGAGCGGTTCCGGCCGTCGTACAACTTGGGAATGTAGATCGGCCCGCCCACGACGCCGCCGAACTGGTTTCGCTGGAAGGCGGCTCTCGCTACGCCATTCCGGTTGTTGCCCCAGCTATTGGCGTCGAGCTTGCTGTTGCGCAGATACTCAAACAACGAACCGTGGATCTCGTTGGTTCCCGAGCGCGTGGCTACGGTGATGACGCCGCCGCCGGTCCGTCCGAATTCGGCAGCCACCGCATTGCTGATCACCGCGAACTCCTGGACGGTGTCGACGATCGGGGTGTAGCCGGTGTCCTGAATGCTGACGTTGTTCTCGGGGACGATAATCGATGCGCCGTCGATGGTGATTTCACTCGAGGCGTTTCGTCCGCCGCTGATCCAGGGCGTTGAGCCGCCTCCCGGAATCACTCCCGGCACAAGCGTCGCCAGGGTAAACGGATTCCGGCCGTTGAGCGGCAGATCGAGCATCGCCTTGTTGGTAATGACGGTGGAGATCGACGAAGTGGCAGTGGACAACTGGGCAACCGCAGCTTCTACCTGAATGCTGGTGTTCACTTCGCCGACCTTCATCGCGATATCGAGAGCGACCGTCTGCTGAACGTTGATCCGGATATCGGTGGTGACCGACTTCTCGAAGCCGGCCTTTTCTATCGTGAGGCGATAGTCGCCGGGGATGAGGTAGGGTTGCACGAACAATCCGTCCTGGTTTGTGGCCAGTGTCTGCGGGACGCCCGTGCGAGTGTTTTCCACAGTAACCTTCGCATCCGGGACAGCCGCGCCGGAGGCATCGCTTACCCGGCCTCGGAGGATTCCGGTTGCCGTCTGGCCGGCAGCGGACAATGCAAACAGGATTGCGGCAACGATGCCGAGAATCAACGATCGCTTCATGGATGTTCTCCCTTCCGTCCCACCTCCAGGTGGGTGTAAGTGTTTGTGCGAGACCGATCCTGCCCAGGATTCGAGTTAGGTCTTGATAGGGTCAAGGATATGCCTATAGAGTCAGTTACTCAAGGGGCTACACGGTGTGTTTTCACGGTGTAAGGCCGACGCTTTAAGGCGAGCCGGGTGTCCGATTTTGGGATTGGGTTCGTTCGGCGAAAATTTTTTCGCTCGCCGAGCGCCGTCGCGTAGCGTGCGTTGTGGATCAGGTTTCATTCCGGTTAGAGTCTAGCATACGCGCGGAGAGAATCGGGTTCGAGAGCGTGTGAAATTTTTCTAAGTTATTGAAAAATAGCTGGATGTGGATTCGTACAAGCGCCGGAACGGGGGTATGCGGCGTATCGGTTTACGGGGGCTCGGGATGTAAGTTCCTTGGGTTCATAGAGATCTGGGCAGGCGCTCAACGCCTTGTGAAGGGCGGCCTGGGAGACCGCCGCGGCGCACGGGGCCGCCCCACGATTCTTTACCGGAAGATCAACGTGACGGGGTTGGCGGGTTTGGAATCGACTTGCAGGGAGATGGCGACTTGGCCGGCGAGGGAGCGCGGAAGCTCGGCGTTGATCTGATCGAGGCCGGGGAATTCGGGTTGCGGGCCGAGGTAGGAGACGGACAGCGTGGCGGCGCCGACGCGTAGCGAAGATCGTTGGCCGGAGCGGAAGCCGGTGCCGTACAACACGAGGAACAGGCGGTCGGCGGGGTCGCCGAAATCGACGGCGTTTGCCGCGGCGTATTCGTAGATTTGCGAGCCGCCGGACTTGACGCGGACGATGAGCGCGGGAGCGAAGAGAGTTGGAGCGACGCGTTCGAGGAAAAACGTGCCGCGGCCGAGGATGCCTTCCGGCGATTTCACAGCGACGTTGACCCTACCGAGCGCGGCCTCGGCGGGGATCAAATAGTTGATCTGACCCGGAGAGACGAAAAGCAGCGGCGCCTGATGGACCACGCCGGTGCTGTCGGTCAGCTCGACAGCGGTCGCGGGAGCGAGACCGGCGCCGTAGCCGGACATCAACGACGCGGGCGCGAAAGATCCGCCTGCATTGCTGGCCGCGGATACGGAAGTGAAGGCGCCGGGCGGCAGATGAGCGAGCAGGTACGGCATCTGCGGGCGGTCGACGGTGAAGCCGTTGAGCGGCTGGACGCCGAGCGCGTAGTTGCCCCACCATTCGCCGGCCGCCCAGTATGTACCGCTGATTCCGGCGGCGTCGAGCGTCTTGAGGAAATCGTCGAGCACGCTCCACCAGCGCGGGTCCGAATCCGGCACTCCGTATTCGCCGAGGAAGCAGCGCGCGCGATTGTCGCGGCACCAGTCGATGAAGCGCGCGACGCGGGTGCTGCCGACCGTAGCCAGGGACGGGTTCGCGCGCAGCTCGACGTCGTAGGAACGCGTGTAGGTTCCGCTCTCGTCGAAATCGAAATACTGGTGCGCCTCGTACATGAAGTTATCGGCGGGGTCGGCGATCCATCCCGAAGGACCGTGCACGGAGACCCAGCGATTGGCGCTCGACCAGCTATCGCCGGGCACAAGGATCAGCTTGTTGTCGCCGCGGGCGCGGATGGCGGTGAGGACGGCCTGCGAGATTTCCTTCCAGCCGCTCATGTCGTGCGGCTCGTTCATCAGGTCGTAGGCGTAGACGGCGGGCTCGTTCGCGAATTCGGCGGAGAGGCGAATCCAGAGATCGGCGAGATCGTTGCGCGAGACGCGCATGGTTCCGCCGTAGACCTGGTCGATGACGTAGGCGTTCAGGCGTCCGTTCTCATTCATGGAGTATCGGGCGAAGTTGTGGATATCGAGGATGAGGCGGCCGCCGGAAGCCTTTACCCAGGCGACGACGGACTTGAGCAAGGCGAGATTCTGCGGATCTAGCGGGCCGCGCAGGACGGGTTGCAGGCGTTCCCACTGGAGGGGAAGGCGGATCAGGTTGAGATTGCGCGCGGCGAAGTAGCGGAAGGTGGCCTCGCTGTTGTAGGTGTAGTCGGTGTTGTAGACACCGGGGAGACGGCTCATTCCGAATTCGGCGCCGGCGACGTTGACGCCGCGGAGGAATTGGGCGTGGGCAGTGGAGGCGGCAAGAAACATAGCCAGCAGAGAGAGTGCGGGAAACGATGATCGCCGCATGGAGATCGTTCCGTGATTGTACAATGCGATGGCCGCTCCCTTACGGTTGCGGTTCTGTGGGGCGTTTGGCGTCACACAGCACGTTCTCGCGGCGCCGAATTCGCGGCTGAACCGGAGTGTCCCAATCCGGCGGAGATTCGCGACCAGCTTCGGCATCTTCTGGATAGTCCGGCTTTCTACCGAAGCACGGTGCCAGCAGTTCCTCGAGTACGTCTGCGAGAAAGCGATGGCGGGTGAAGCTGCCACGCTCAAAGAGCGGACCGTCGCGACTGAAGTTTTCGGGCGGCAGCGGAATCCGATTTGGGTGAAGACACGATCGTGCGCGTCGGCGCGCGGGAAGTGCGCAAGCGGCTGGCGCAATATTACGTGACGGCGGAAGGGGTCGCGGCGCGCGTCCGCATCGACCTGCCGCCGGGCCAGTATGCGCCGGAACTGAACGGCTCCGACCTGGTTCCTGTGTTCAACCAATATGCCGGGTTCGGCGACATGGTGACGGCGACGGAGGTGGCGGCGATGTTGGGACGGAAGGCGAAGACGGTGCGCGTGCGGATGGCGAGCGGCGCGCAGTTCGCGGATCTGCGCCAGGCGCCGGCCCTGCTCATCGGCGCGATCACCAACCGGTGGACGATGGAGCTGGGACAAAACTGGCGGTTCCGCTTTAACCGGACACCGGAACTCAAGAGCATGATTGTGGACACCGGCGACGCCGGTGGCCGCCAATGGAGCGTTCCGCCGCGGGCCGACGGGCTCGCGCCCGAGGACTACATTTTGATCAGCCGCATCAGGAACTCGACTACAGGGAACCTGCTGATGGTGGCGGCGGGGCTGAAACAGTTCGGAACCGAAGCGGCCGTCTGCTCACGGATCCTGCGCAGCTGGGCGTGATCCTGAGCAAGCTGCCTGCCGGTTGGGAGCACAGGAATCTGCAGATCGTGCTTCATACGAAAGTGATCGGCAACACTCCCGCGCAGCCGGAGGTGGTGGCGTCGCACGTCTGGTAGGCGGAGGTGCGAAGGACCCTTGAGGCGGAGGAGGTGGTCCAGTTGGACGTGAAGGCAGAACTCATAGACGGGTGCGAGTGGGTAAGGGAGGCGGTAGGAGACAAGGAAAGCCGGCGGGCAGCCGGCGTAGTCGCGTTCCAGCGCCATCCCCGCACCCAATCTGTGAGAAACTGACGGCTGGATGTTTCTCCGGACCCTGGGCACGCCCGTCGTGCTCGCCACGCTGATGTGTCTGGCGCCGGGCGTTTTGCAACCGCAGTCGGAAGCGTCGCCGCCGGCACTCTCGCTGCCGGCCAAGGAGACGCTTCACTACGGCGTCGAATGGAGGCTGGTCAACGCCGGAAAGGCGCGGCTCGAGTGGCGATCGACGGCATCGGGGTGGGAGGCCAGCCTGAAGCTGGATTCGACCGGCCTGGTCTCCAAACTTTTCAAAGTCGACAACAGCTACACCTCCAACCTCGGCCAGACCCTGTGCGCAGAATCGTCGTTCCTCCGGGCACACGAGGGGCGGCGGCGCCGCGAAACGCGCGTTACCTTCGACAAGGACCGCAAGAAGGCCAGTTACCTCGAGCTCGACACGGTCAAAAACACAACGGCCGCACAGCACGAGATCGACATCCCCGAGTGCACGCACGATACGGTGGGCGCGCTGTTTCACCTCCGCACGCTCGACATCGAGCCCGGCCAGTCCAAGCAGGTCGCAGTCAGCGACGGGAAGAAGAGCGTGCTGGCGCGGGTCGACGCGCTCCGTCGCGAGACCATTCGCACACCGTCCGGCCAGCACAAGACAATCCGCTACGAGGCATTCCTGTTCGACAACATCCTGTACCGCCGCTCCGGCCGCCTCTACGTCTGGATCACCGACGACGATCGCCGCACGCCGGTTCAGATTCAGGTCCGGCTGCAATTTCATATCGGAACCATCACGCTACAACTGGAGAAGGAAGAACGATGATCCCA
>JBOGMR010000292.1:0-6094 GCA_050746825.1 Bryobacteraceae bacterium
GCCCTGCACCTTAAAGTAAAGGATTGAAGACGGATGGTCGAGCTTGGAACTCTCCGGGACGCCCAGCATCAGCCTGATCGCTCCGCACTGGAAGAACGCCAGCGTACCGGCCTGAAACAGAAACTTCATCCCCAGCTTGTCCCGGTAGAACTCAACCGCGCGGGCGATGTCCCTCACGCGCACCGCGATCTGGCCGATCTCTGAGAGCCCGAAGTCGTTGTTGGTCATGGCCCTATGATACTTGGGGCAGGAGCGCGTGCCTCGCGGGGGATGGCCGCCAGCGGCGGCGGCCCTCAAGTGATTCTTTAAAGAGGGCCGGCCCGCACTCGCCTGTCGTCCGGCCTGCCGGATTACCGCTCCGGCGCGTAGTAGCCTTGCCGATGGAACACGCGGAGATGCGGCAGGCTGCGTGATTGCTTCAGCTTGACTTCGACCCGCCGGTATTTCCCATCGCGCACCTGATTGGCCGGCGTATACCCCAGAACGTACTGATTGCGAAGTTCGGCGCCGATCTTCGCGGCAACGTCCGGCAATTCGCTCAATTTCCCGACGGCGAAATGACGCCCGCCCGTCTGCTCACAAATGTCGTTGAGCAGGCTGGGGCCGGCAACTTCTTCGGCGCTGCGTTGCCGTGCGGACATCGATTCGTAAAGGCCGATCGCGTAGATGAGAACGTCCGATTCACGAACTTCGTTCCGCACTTCGCCTACCGTGTACCTGCTGCTGTTGTCTGCGCCGTCGGAGATGACAAGCAGGGCCTTGCGTGTGCGATGGGCCTTCTTCATGGTGTCCAGGGCGAGCTTGACGCCATCGAGCAACGCCGTTTTCCCCTTGGCCCGAGTAAACGCCAGCCGGGTCTGGATGTCGGCGGGATCGGTGGTGAAGTCGTGCTTCAACTCGGGACGATCGTCGAACTGAACCAGGAAGAATTCGTCCTGCGGATTCGCCGTTTTCAAAAACTCAGCCACGGCCTTGCGTGACCGGTTCAGCTTGGGTCCCATGCTGCGGCTGGTGTCAAAGACGAGCCCAATCGAGATAGGGGCGTCTTCGGTCGACAAGTGCTTGATGGCTTGCTCGACTTTATCTTCGAAGATTCGGAAGATGTCCTGTTCAAGACCGGTCACCACTTGATTCATTGACGACACAACAGTCGCGTTAATCAGGACCAGGTTGGCGTCGATGCGAAGGTTTGTGCCGGGCCGGCGTTCGGTATCGGTGGCAGGCCTGCTTCGTGGTTCGATGCTGACTCGGGCAGGCCGCGAATCCGATTTGACTGAATCGCCGGCTGCTCCTTCCGGCGTCACCCGCTCGGACTGCGCCAGGATGAGTGCCGCCACGCCCAAGCCCACGGCGGCGAACCTATTGGCCCGGATTCCCATTTGTGCTCGTTCTATGATAATGCAATCGCCGCCTGGGCAGTTCCGCTCAAAAGCTCACATCAGCGGATTCGAAAACGAAAGATACATCTTCAGGAAGCAGAATACCGTGATCGCTACCGCCGCCATCCCTGCGATGCGCCACAGCTTCTCGATCGCGCGATCCCCCAGGCGCGGCGTGCCGGCCAGGTACGCGCATCCGAAACCCGCGGCCAACCCGCCGATGTGCGCGGCGTTGTCGACGCGCAAGCCGGGCAGAAAGCCGAACAGCAGGCCATAAATCGCCCAGCGCATGTACATCCCCTTCACGGCCGCCCCGGCCGCGGTTCGCTCCGTCACCCCGTACGCGATCATGACGCCGATCAGCCCGAAAACGCCCGCGGAGGCGCCGATCGAAAGTCCCATCGTGTACCACGTGCTTGCGAGAAACCCGCCCACGGTGGACACCAGGTAGAACACGAGCAGGCGGCTGGTTCCATACATCGTCTCCACCTGCGTGCTCAGATCGAACAGCGCGAAGGAATTCATGAAGATGTGCATGAGTCCCCCGTGCAGAAAACCCGCGGTGACCAGCCGCCACCACTCGCCGTACTGAATAGCGGGACGCAACTTGGCGCCGAACCGGTAGAGCGTCATTCCGTCGATGTCCATCGGCGCCGCGGCATTGCCCGCGCCGATGCTGTAAACCGCGGTGGCCGCGTACAGTCCGAAATTCAGAAGCAGGATGATTACTGTCGTGAAGCGCGCCGCGGGAATCAGGCCGCCGAGAATTTCGCCGGGCGATCGCACGTCAATCGCACGCCGCCCGACTTCCTGGCCGCAATACGGGCAAGTGCGGTCCTTCACGGTTATGAATGCCCGGCAATGCGGGCACATCCGGCGGTTATCCATCGCGAACCATTGTAGCGTGAGTCGGCGGCGGTCCCCGCGAAATTCTCCTAGCGCCTTTCGATCAGAAGCGTTTTCCCGTCGTCGTCCGCGACGCGCCAGGCCGCATGCGTCTTCATCAGCGAGGCGAGCGGGGAAGACACCTCGATCAGCATCGTGTCGAACCGGTACCGTTCGATGACCTCACGCCAGGTGTGGTGACCGCCTCCGAGTCTCATGTAGTCGTTGCCGATCTGCTCGCCGTAATAATTGTGACGTCCATCGAGAAAGACGCGTTGCCGCGGGTAATGATGGAAAATCAGGTAGCCCGCCCACTGGTCCGGCGTGAACAGGCGCGTCGTGGCCAGACGCTCGCTGTGCTTGCGGATGAACTTGGTGGGGAACAACTCTTCGGAAAAATCTTTCGGCCACTCGATCGAGGTGTTCAGGGCCAGGATGGCGATCATGCCTGGAATCCAGGCGCTGGTCCAGCGAAAGCGCGGGGCGGTCTGCGTAGCGAGGTCGTCCAGAATGCGCGCTATCGATTTTTTCGAGCGCGCCGCTGCCCAACCGGTCCACAAGGCGCTTAGCTCCACGGCGATGATGGGGATTGCCACCATCACGTAGATGGGGATGTGCCGTACCGAAACCAGAGACGAGTACGCAAGGAAGAGAATCCAGAGCGCCTCGACGAATTTGCGTTTGGAGAGCAATGGCGCGAGCATGGCGAGCCCCAGGAACAGCAGGACCATGTAATGCAGCAAAGGCTCGGATCGGAACTGCGGCGACCTGAACTCGTCGACGAAGTTCACGATCCACTTCGACTTCAGAATGTCGAATATGTGCAGGTGAAGCTGGATGCCGTAAGGATTCACCAGCGAGGCCGCCCCGCATGCGGCCGTGACCAGCGCGTATCGCAGTGAATCGGCGCGGCGGCCTTCGAGAAAAGTTCCGATCACCATGAAACCGAGCAACACCAGAAACAGCGCGAAGCCGCCGTGCAGGTTTGTCCAGAGCACGACGAGCGGCGCCAGCCACCATGTGGCGCGGCGCGGCTTCTCGCGGTCCCGAGCCAGAATCCACGTGCCGATCGCCAGCAGCAGAAGCGTGAAGATGTGGGGCCGCGCGTGAAAGTGAATCGCCGTCGCGTTGATCGCCATCAACGAAAGCAGGAGCCCCACGAACAGATTCACGCCGCGTTCGAGCAGGAACCGCAGCAGAATCGTGTAGGTCGCCGTGAGCACGATCGCGGAGAACAGCACCACGCCCTTCAGACCCCAGCTGGCGTTCAGGAACGAAAACACCACTTCCGAGAGCCACTCGAAAGCGAACCACTCCTCTCCGGGCTTTGAAAACGAAAACAGGTCGCGGCTCGGCACGGTGTGCGTCGCGCGGATGTAATCGCCGATTCGGATGTGGATGCCGGTGTCGCCGTCGAGCAGCAGCCGCTCCCAGCCGCGGCTGGACGCCATGAACGACCACACCAGGACGAAAATGAAGAACACGTCCGAAAAAGACGGAAGCAAGAGCCGCAGATGGGGCGCAGGCAATCCCGACGGCCGCGTCGAGACTTGTCCCGACGCTTGTCCCGGCGCGCCGCTCGAAATCGCTTCAGACAGACCAACCAGTCTACCAGCCGTTGTAGAATTGCCGCATGGTGCGTAGTCGCGCAGTCCTCTTGTTCTTCTCCACAGCTCTCGGCGCCGCGGAAATCGAGCCCTGTACCAGACCCACGTCCGCCTGCCGTGAAGCCGTCCCGCTTGGCGCCGCCGGACGCTTCGTCAATGTCTATCGTTCCTTCCCGCTCACCAGGCCGAACTCCGGGATCCGTCTGGCCTACGTGATGATTCATGGCGCGGGGCGTAACGCCGACCATTACTTCGCCACCGCGATGGCCTCCACGTTTCTGGCCGGGCGCACGCAGGACACTCTCGTTGTCGCGCCGCGATTTGCCGGCAACGACGGACGCGCCTGTAAAGACCCGCTCGACGCCGGTGAAATCTCCTGGCGATGCGGCGGCTGGACCGGCGCCGAGCCTCCGCTCGATGACGGCAAAGTCTATTCCTTCGACCTGATCGACAAGCTGCTCGAGACCTTCAGCAACCGCAAACTGTTTCCTGCGCTCGAGCGCATCGTGCTCGCCGGACACTCAGCCGGTGGTCAGTTTACGAACCGGTACTCCGCCGCCGGCCGCGGTCCGAAGTCAGTCTCCATTCCGATTCAGTACGTGGTGTCGAATCCGTCGAGCTATCTGTACCTGGAGCCAGTGCGCCCGGCGCCGGGAATGAAGTGCGCGGCGCAAAGCGGCTGCGCGGGCGCCTACGCGGAGTTCGCCGACGCCGCCAAGTGTGGCGGGTATAACCGATGGAGATATGGCCTCGATCAACGCACCGGCTATGCAGCGGCGGTCGAAGAGGCCGAACTTCGGGCGCAGATTGTGTCGCGCGATGTTGTCTACCTGCTCAGCGAGCTGGACACGCTTCCCATCGCCGGTTTCGATTCGTCGTGCGGGGCGATGGCGCAGGGGCCGACGCGCTTCGATCGCGGTCTCGCGTACTTTCAATATTTGAAGGACAAGCATTCGGCCAGACACCAGCTCGTGCCAGTGCCGCTGTGCGGTCACAACGCGCGCTGCGTATTCACCGCCGATCCTGCGCTGAAGGTGGTGTTCGGAACCACGTCCACCTCCAGCAACTAAACACGCTGGACGCCTTCGCCACGGCTCCCGACTCGCCCGGCGCGTGCCGTGGATTAACGCAAACCATTGCACCGCATTTCCGTTTTTGCTGGCCTCCCTTTTGCGGGCCTGCATCCGCTAACCCCACCTGCTACAATCAAAAATTCCGATGGCAAAGACGGAGAAGGAGCTGCGACAGGACATTGTCGACGTCGGCAAACTTGTCTATCAGAAGGGATGGGTGGCGGCCAACGACGGCAACATCACGATCCGGCTCGACCAGGATCGCATTCTTGCGACGCCGACCGGCGTGAGCAAGGGGATGATGCATGTGGACGACCTCATCATCGTCGACATGCAGGGAAACAAGATCGAAGGCCGCAAGGAGCGGACGTCGGAAATCTTGATGCATCTGACGGTGTACGGGATGCGGTCCGATATCCGCTCGGTCGTGCACGCGCATCCGCCCGTTGCTACAGGCTTTGCGGCGGCAGGAAAGCCGCTCACCAACGCCCTGCTGCCGGAGGTGATCATCGGTCTCGGCTGCGTCCCGCTGGCGGCTTATGGTTTGCCGGGAACGCCGGAGCTGACCGAGCCGATGCTGCCGTTCATCCCCAAGTACGACGCCATCATGATGGGAAATCACGGCGCGGTGTGTTACGGCGAAGACGTCTACAAGGCATTTTTCAAGATGGAGACGGTGGAGCATTTCGCGCGTATTTCGCTGGTGGCGGAGTTGCTCGGCGGGCCAACCGTGTTGCCGCGGGTCGAAGTGGATAAGCTGTTCGATTCGCGCACCCGATACGGCGTGAAGGCGCGCGCCAGCGCGGAGCCTGGGTGCCCCGTGGTGGCAGAGGATCTTGCCAACGGCGGCGGAAGTTCCACGGGACAGCCTGAGGAACGCTTTTATGTGACGCGTCAGGAATTAATCGCACTCGTTGATGAAGCGATCCGGGTGCGGGGCGTAGCGTAGTGTGCAATGGCGCGCAAACAGGCCAGCAAAGAGAATCAGGAAAATCATGGAGGTTCGATGGGTGAAGCATTAGGAATGATCGAGACGCGGGGCTTTGTGGCCATGATCGAGGCGTCCGACGCGATGGTGAAGGCCGCGAAAGTGACGCTCGTCGGCTGGGAAAAGATCGGCTCGGGCTATGTGACCGCGCTGGTGCGCGGC
>JBOGMR010000293.1:0-6548 GCA_050746825.1 Bryobacteraceae bacterium
GCTCGGCACCGCGCTGACCTGCGCGGCGTTCGTCGGCTGGAGCCAGATGAACGGCGAGCTATCCATCTACTATGCGCTGTGGTTCCTGTACATGGCCGGGTACATTTTTTCCGGCCCGATTCCGCACCAGGTGATCATCTCGCAGTGGTTCCGAAAGCAGCGCGGGCGCGCGATGGGCTTCACGTATGTGGGCGTCGCGGTGTTCGGCTCGATCGGGTCGTGGCTCGTAAAGCCGGTGGCCGAATCGATGGGATTTCGCGGCGCCCTGATGATCATGGGACTGCTCGCGTTCATTGCGTGGCCTCTGGCGATTCTGGTGCTGCGCGACAAGCCCTCGGACAAAGGCCTTCATCCCGACAACGATCCGGAATCGGCGAAGGCCGCGGCGCAGGCTCCCGCGGCGAGCATCGCGTATCTTCTCTCGAAGCCGGCGTTCTGGTTGCTGGTGGTGGGCAGCTTCTGTTCGATCGGGTCGATCGGCGCGATCAATCAGCACATGAAGCTTGTGTTCAAGGATCAGGGCTTCATCGATCAGAGCGTGCTCAACGCGACCTGGCGGACGGCGAGCGTGTGTATTTTGTGGTCGAGCATCGCGGGGCGCCTTTTCATGGGGTGGATGGCCGACCGTTATCCAAAGAAGTACGTGATGACCGCGACCTATCTTCTGGTGGCGGTCACGATTCCGCTGCTGCTGCTGGTGAAGCCGGGACAAACCGAGTACGTGTATGTGTTCGCGATCCTGTTCGGCTTCGGGATGGGCGCCGATTACATGCTCATTCCGTTGATGGCGGCCGAGCAGTTTGGCGTGAACACGCTGGCGCGCGCGATGGCGATCATTCTGCCGGCCGACACGATCGGGCAGACGTGGTTCCCGTATTTCGTGGCGCTGCTGCGGAAGCAGTTCGGCTCCTACGAGACCGCGCTGATGGCGGTGTTCGCGCTCGCGGCGCTGGGAGCGGGAGCGATCGCGCTGCTCCCCAAGCACGGCAGACAGGATGAGACACTTCACATACCGGAACCTGAACGAGCTGCGTCAAGGCGCTGACGAGACGGGCGCGCGGCACGTCGTTTTCGAAGACAATTCAGCACGAGTAACCGAGACACTGGGGCGTCCTGTGATGGTGCGCGATTTCCGGGTGGGCAATGCGATGGCCATCCACCCGATGGAGGGCTGCGACAGCACGCTGGACGGCCGGCCGGACGAGCTGACGTGGAGGCGCTACGAGCGCTTCGCGCGGGGTGGAGCGAAACTGATCTGGTTCGAGGCAACCGCTGTGCGCGAGGATGGCCGCGCCAATTCGCGCCAGCTCTGGATTACGCGCGCGAACATGAACGACTACTCTGCGCTCCGGCTCATGATGGAACGGGTGCATCGCGAGCAATGGGGAACGTCGGACGATCTGTTCATTCCGGTTCAGCTCACCCACTCCGGGCGGTATTCGGTTCCTCAGAAGACCCTCGCGTATCACAATCCGTACATCGATCAGAAGAGCGGCACGCCCGCGGACTATCCGTGCATCACGGACGACGAGCTGGAGCGGCTGGAAGACGACTACGTGGCGGCGGCGCGCCTGGCGATCGATGCGGGGTTTCGGGCAATCGACATCAAAGTGACGCACGGGTATCTGCTGAGCGAGTTGATGGGCGCCAGGACGCGCGAGGGGCGGTACGGCGGACCGGTCGAGAACCGGACGCGCTTCGTGCGGAACGTGTTGGGTAAGATGCGCGCGGCGCTGGGCAGTGAAGTCATCTACTGCGTGCGGCTGGGCTGCTTCGACAGCGTTCCGTTTTTCCGCGATCCCGCGACCGGACTCGGTGTGGCGTGTCAGTACGAGACGCCGTATCCATACGGGTTCGGGGTCGATCCAAATAGCCCACTCGAAGAGGATCTGACGGATGTGATCGAGACGATCCGGCGCCTGCGCGATGCGGGCGTGTCGCTGGTGAATGTTTCGCTCGGTTGTCCCTATTACAACCCGCATGTAGGGCGTCCGTTCGAGAAGCCGGACGACGGGAATTACGAGCAGCCGGAGCATCCGCTGGTTGGCGTCGACCGCCACTTCCGTATCGCGGGCCGCTTGCAGCGCGAGTTCCCGGATTTGCCGATGGTCGGGACGGGCTATAGCTGGCTGCAGAAGTACGCAATCAACGCGGGCGCGAAGAACGTCGCCGACGGGAACATCCGGTTCCTCGGCATCGGCCGCGGCGCGCTGGCGTATCCCGATTTCGCCGCCGCGACGCTGGATAGAGGCGAGCTCGATGAGATGCGGGTGTGCAAGACGCTGACGTTTTGCACGTATCTCATGCGCCAGAAGAATCACCCGCTGGGCCAGTTTCCGACAGGCTGCCCGCCGTTCGATAAGGAAGGCTACGGCGAGATCATGAAGGAAGCGCGGCTGGCGCAGCGGGCCCAGAAGTAGAGGCAAGGCTATAGCGTCAGGACAGTGCTTCCAGCAGCCGGTCAACGTCCCCCTGATTGTTGTAGACGGACGGCGAAATCCGCATCCCCGGAACGATGCGGACTTCGCCCTTCGGCCCCGTGAACTCCCAGCGCCGCATCGCAACTACAGTGCTCCCGAACGCCTTCTTCAGTTTCGCTCCCGTCGCTGCGTAGTCGGGCGTGCGGAAGCTCACGATCGGCGTGTCGTTGTCCGGCGGTGTGAGCGCGGGATAGCCCAGCCGAGGCAGTTCCTTTTGCAACCGCTCTGTGAGCTGCCTGGCGTGGGCGCGGATTCGCGGAACGCCGAGCTCGCGGATGTACTGCAGAGCCGCATGCGCGCACGTCCCGCCCACGTAAGAGAAGCTGCCCGTTTCGTAGCGCGCGGCCCCGGGGCGAAGCGCGAACTGCGAATCGGTTTGCGTGTTGTTCAGACTCGTGTATTGGCGCACGCCATACCGCGATCGCTGGACGACCTTCTCCTGCAGGTCTTCGCGCACGTAGAGGAAGCCGAAACCGAAATCGCCCATGAGCCACTTGTAGGCGCCGCAGGCGGCGAAGTCGATGCCCATCGCCTGCACGTCGATCGGAACGGCGCCCGCGCCCTGGATGATGTCGGCGTAGAAGTATGCGCCGTGGCGGTGAGCGGCCGCGGCGGTCCGCCGCGCATCGTGCAGGAAGCCGTTGATGTTCGAGACGAGCGCCACGGAAACCAGGCGCGTGTTCTTGTCGATCGGGCGCTCCATGTCTTCGGGCTGCACCGCCCAGTTTCCGTTCTTCTCGGTGTAGCGAACGATCCGCAATTCGATGCGGCCTTCCTTCTCGAGCATGCGGTACATGTACTTCGACGCCTGGTAGTGAAGATCGTCGATGACGACGTTGCCTTTGGTCTCGCCGAGGCGAAGCCCCGCGATCACGATGTTCTCGCCGTCGGTCGTGCTTTGGACTAAGGCGATTTCGCCCGGCTTGGCATTGATCAACTCGCCGAACATCCGCTTGGTCTCGAGCTCCTGGCCGGAGAACGGCGAGCTTGCCTCGCCTTCGCCGTACGCGCGCGAGCGCAGGTGGCGTTCCATCGCCGTGACTGATCGAACGCTGAGCGGATGGTAGTCGGCCGCGGTGAGCCAGAGGCGGCGCTTGATCCAGGGGAAGTCTTCGCGGACTGCGTTCCAGTCGATGTCGCGAGCCGTTTGCGCCGCTGCGGCGAATCCTGCGGCGAGTGGCGCGGATCTCAGCAGATCGCGTCGTCTGAGTCTTGCCATTGGAGTCACCTCCGTGCGTATTCTAACAGGAGGGTAGGCGAGAAGTTGAGGCCGGAAGAGATCCACCCGTTGTTTGTCAACGCGTTCAATGCGGGCGACGTCGACGCGGTCGTGTCGCTCTATGAAGCGGATGCGGTGTTCGTGAGCGGTGCGAAGGGTCCGATGTCCGGGCGCGCGGGCATCCGCGCTGTGTTTGGCGCGTTGCTGGCGGCAAGGCCGCAGATGACGCTGATCACGCGCGAGGTCACGGTTGCGGGCGATCTTACGCTGCTGCGCGGCGAGTGGACGCTCGGCGGCCGGCGAGGACTGAGCACCGAGGTTGTCCGCAGACAGCCTGACGGCCGCTGGCTCTATGTGATCGACGCGCCCGGCGTGGGTGTTACTTCTTGAAGTCGCCGGCCTCGACGATCACCAACCCCGCCGGGTCGATGTGGCGGCGGAACGCGGTGTTGATCTGCTCGACGGTGAGCGCGGCGATTTTGGCTTCGAGTTGCTCGTCCCACTTCATCGTGCGGCCGGCGTGCTCGCGCGAGGCCAACACGCGCAGCAGCGACTCTTCCTGAGAGCGCGAGACCATTTGCTGATCGCGCCAGGCCCTCTTGGCGGTGGCGGCTTCGTCAGCGGTGAACCCGCCCTTGAGCGTCTTGGCCAGCTCGTCTTTGAAGCTGGATTCGACTTTCGGAGTGTTCTGCGGAGCGCTGATAGCCGAGGCAGTGAACAGCGCGCCATCCCCGGTGGTCGGGATGGCCACGCGCGACGAGACGCTGTAGCTGAGGCCTTCCACATTGCGAATCCGATTCGGCATACGCGCGCCGAGCCCGCCGCCGAACATCTGGTTTGCGAGAAGGAGCGCGGCGTAATCCGGATCGTCGTCCGACATCTGGAAACGAAGGCCGGCGTCGAAGACTGCGTTCTGCTTGTCGGGCGTCTCGATCTTCAGGTTCGCCGCTTCGGCCTTTTTGAACGGTGTTGTGAGCCGCTGGTAGGGCGCGGCACTCTGCCAGCCGCCGAGCAGTGATTCGGCGGTCTTGCGCAGCGCAGCCGGTTCGAACTGTCCGATCGCGACGACCTCTCCGCTCGAAGCGCCATAGAACTGCTCGTGAAACTTCCTGGCGTCGTCGAGCGTGACTTTCTTGAGGTCCGCGATCTGCTCGTCGAGCGTGGCGGTGTAGCGGGGATCATCGCGCGTGAACGGGCTGAGGCGGCGGCGCGATTCGGTGGATGCGAGCGTCTGAGGCTCGCTGCGCGTGCTCTCGATGGCGGCGATGCGCTGCCGGCGAACCTGCTCGAAGTCGGCTTCATTGAAGGCGGGCTCGCGGAGCATCTCGACGGCGAGGCGCAGAGCGGCTTCGAAGTTTGCTGTGGTGGTCTCGATGGTGGCGACGGCGTCGGAGATACCCGATGTGACGGCCGGGCCGCGCCGGCCGCCGCCGAATCCGCCTCCGCCGCCGGCGCTGACCGTGATGCGGGCGCGCAGGCGATCCATCTCATCTTGAATCTGCTGGCGCGTTTTGGTGCGAGTGCCGCGCATCAACAGGGCTCCCGCGAGCTGCGCCGCCGCGGTCTTTCCGGCCAGCGACTTCTCGTCACCGAAATGGAGTTGCACGAGCGCGTTCACGGTTCCGCCGCGCGTCTTGCGGGGCAGCATCACCAGCTTCAGGCCGCCGGGAAGTGCGGCGCGCACGACGCGGCTCTCGACATTCGCAGGCGTCGGATCGAAGGACTCGCCCTGCGAGATCGCTTCGCCGCCGCGGTAGTCTTTAAACAACGCGTCGAAATCCGGAGTGGCCGGGACTTCGGCGCGCTCGGGCTTCGCAGTCGGAATGAACTCGCCGACGGTGCGGTTCGATTCCATGAAGTAGGACTTCGAGACGCGCACGACGTCCTGCGGCGTGACGTTCTTGACGCGGTCGCGGTGCAGGAACATCAGACGCCAATCGCCCATGGCGACCCATTCGCTCAGGTTGAGGCCGACCGACTGCGTGTCGGTCATCCGCATTTCCATTCCGCGAATCAGGCGCGTCCTGGCGCGATCTACTTCTTCTGCGGTCGGCGGCTCGGCGGCGAGACCCTCGACTGTTTGCGTGATGATCTTTCGGGCTTCGGCGAGCGATTGATCGGCGGAGAGCTGCGCTCCGACGGAAGCCAGGCCGGGATCGTGCCACTGATCGGCGGACATGCGGACGGATACGGCCTTCTTGTTGTCGACGAGCGCCTTGTACAGGCGGCCTGTTCCCGCGCCGGCACCAGCGCCGCCGCGTCCGCCACCGCCACCCGTCATGACTCCTGCCAGAACCGCGAGGGCGGCAGAGTCGGGATGCGCGGCCGACGGAATGTGATACGCGATCATGATGGCCTGGCCGTCGCCAACGCGGCGCAGCGCGACGTAGCGTTCGCCATCCTGCACAGGCTCGGTCGTGTAGGTGGCATCGAGCCGGCGAATGGGACGCGGCAGCTTGCCCAGCGTCTCGGCAACGAAGCCCAATGCTTTCGGAGGATCGAACTGACCGGCGATCACCAGCATTGCGTTGTCGGGCTGATAGTATCGGCGATAAAACGCGTCGAGCGTGTGGATGGGCACGTTCTCGATGTCGGCGCGCGATCCGATGGTCGACTTGCCGTAGTTATGCCAGAGGTAAGCGGACGCGATCACGCGCTCGGCGAGCACCCGCTGCGGGCTGTTCTCGCCGCGCTCGAATTCGTTGCGGACCACGGTCATTTCGCGGTCGAGCAGCGCCTTGTCCATTTTTGAATTGACCATGCGGTCGGCTTCGAGGCCGAGAGCCCAGCGGAGATTGTCGCCGGTGGCAGTGACGGTCTCGAAATAGTTGGTGCGGTCGAACCACGTG
>JBOGMR010000294.1:0-3567 GCA_050746825.1 Bryobacteraceae bacterium
ATGTGGAGGTTCACCCAGAGCGCCATCAGCGGAGGCAGCACAAAGAGGCTGCGAGTTGACCGTCGCCAGAGCAGTGTGAGGAAAACGCCAGCGAGCAGGAACGAAAACACCTCGGGCCTGACCGACGCCCGCGCGCGCAGGATCGGCATGAGCAGCAGAGCGAGCGCCGAGGCGACGCCGAGACCGGCCTCCCGCTCAGCGATCCGGAAGAACATCAAAAGAGCGGTCGCGCCGAACGCGAGGTGAATCGCGTGGAGACCTGTGAATCCAAAAGCCTTCCAAAGCGAATGGTAGACCACTCCGGACAGCCAGTGATGATTGACGAACGGGAATTCAGGCTGAGTGTAGGAATAGTAGTTGGTGTGGAGCAGCGGTGCGGCTGCGCCGGACAGAATGCCTTCGCCGTTGCGTAGATGCCGCCCAAGATCGGCGCCTCCAACCATCAGGTCGATATTTTCCGCGGAGGCGAGAAAATACAATCCTGCGACCAGGCCGTAAGCGAGTGCGCGGCGCAATGTCTGTTATTCCGTGGTCGCTTCGGCTTCTTCGGCGGCTTGAGATCCCGCTTGCTGCGCTTCGGCGATGATGCGCTGCGCTTCTTCCAAGTAGGAGGCAGGAACGCGAACCTCGAACGGCAGCACAGGAAACTGGTGAGTTCCGACGACGATCGCCGGAATCCGGCTGGCGATCAGCAGCGAGCGGATCGAGATGGCTTCCATCTCGGCCGAGGCCGTTTGAGAGCGGAACACGGGCGCCAGATCCAGCGCGTGCGACCGGTCGCCTTCGACGGCGTCCTCCTGGCCGGCATCCTCCTGTTCAGCGGCGGCGACAGCGCGTTCGGCGGCAGCCGCCTCGGCCGCCGGGACCCGCACCTCGCAAGTTCCCGTCACAACACCTGGTTGATCGTCGCCGGCGACAACGGGATGGAAACCTCCTTCCAGCAGCCGGTCGAAAATCGAGTTCGCGTCCGCTTCGGCGTCCTCATCAGCCGACCGGTAAACGGTCACATAGCCGGAAGATTCCACCATACTCTCAGCATATCGCGATACAATGAGCTTTACACCTGGAGGCGATCGAATGGGCCAGAAAGACAGCGGATTTGGCTGGTTTGTCATCGGGATTGCAGTGGGTGCTGTGGTCGCGCTGCTCTACGCTCCCAAGAGCGGGAAGGAAACGCGCGAGTTCCTCGCCAAGAAAACCGAGGAGGGGCGCGATCTCTTGTCGTCAACCAGCAAAGAAGTGATGGACCGTGGGCGCGACGTGGTCGATATGGGTAAGGAATACTACGAGAAGGGCCGCGAGCTTGCCGATGAGGCCGCGGACCTGTTTGAGCGCGGCCGCCGTCTCGTGCGCGGGTAGTGCGCTGTCTCCACTCACCGCGCTACGGCGCTCGTCAACGGCTCCACCGCGAGCGTGAACGCCATGGCCGCCCAACTTGTCCCCGCGGCCGAGATCCACTGATCGTGACCGTAAACGGGAACCCGGCATCAAAGTACGTTGTACCGGCAGGGAGCGAGTCTTCACGTGCCACGACCCGCCGGCGGCCTGGGTCTTCAGGAGGAACCGAAGCCCTCGCGATACCTGGCATCGGACGCCGGGCACATCCCCTCCCTGATTGAGCGTATAGCGCCTGTCCGGCCGCATAAGCATCGCTCGTCATCGACGGCAGTTGCGACCGGAACGGCTCGCGTTGGTCCACTTCAGCCCCAGCAAGTGGAACGAGCGCTGGAGCGTATTCTGCAGAGTCGCTTCCCGCAGCCAGGACGCCGCGCGCGCGATCCTCTTCTGCGCGTCCGCGGCCTGCGCCTCGGGCGTGTAAAGCTGCAGCGCCCGGATCGGCATCGCCGTCGTGAAGAAATCGTCGTAGGTCAGCGGCGGCCGGTTGCCGATCGTCCGCCAGCGAACATCCGGTTCCTGCCCGGCCTGCAGATAATGAACCGCGGCATCGGTTTGCCCGGCCGGGCCTTCTTTGCGAGCGATCCGGCTGAGCGTGAGATAGCCAATACTGTTCGCCCCTCCGATGGCGACGAGCTCGTAGGCGCGCTGTGGCCCGGCCTCGGCCAGATTTTCCGGCATCTGCACGATGTCCCTGCCCGCCGGTATTCCGCGCTCGCGAGCCAGGGTCTGCGCCATCGCCGGAAGAAACTCAGAATCGGCAGGACAGGATCGGGAACATCGCGAGATCTCCTTTGGTGAACAGACTTTTCGTGCGGTCACAACACCCCAATAGTGAGTGACTGCCCGTTTCACTTTTCAGTAGCGCAGGCTTCGATGCAAAAGGGCCAAATGGCGGGACAGACGTCGCGCTTTCAGTCGCTCGCGTTCCGCAACTTCTCCACGCGGTCGACCACGAGTACCTCAACCTTTCGCTGCGCGGGTTCAAACAGCAGTCCGAGCCGCGTCTCGAGTGACTTGAGCAGAGTCTCACGATCGCCCGCTTTCCACGACAGCTCGTACTTGTAGCTCTTCGTAAGGCCGCTCTCGTCCACCACGGGGCGGCCGAGCCGTCCCTCCACGCTGCGGATCAGAGTCGATAGCGGGCCCCTTCCGGAGAGGTCTCCCTTTGATGAGTTCATGTTAGGAGGTTCGGTGACCACCGGAAGTTTGGCCTGAGCCCCCGGCGCGGGCTTCACGACATACACCGGGAGCTCCCTGGTTTCGCGGTGCACGGCGAGATTGAAGCGGCCGGCAAGCAGTTTCTGCAGCAAGGCCCGGAATCGCGGGGGCTCTTCGGTGTCAGGAGTCGCGACGACAGCGTAGCGCTCGCTGTCGAGGAGCGGGGGGCCGATGATCCGTGTGGTCTGGATATCGTGCGCGATGGCAATCAGGACTTTCAGGCTCATCCCTTCGCTGTTGATCGCCGTCGTCGAGATGCGGGTGTTGTCACCAGTGGGCGGGCCGATCCAAACCTCTTTCCACTCCGGGGGGCTTAAACGTTCGCAGGCGACCGGAAGGAGGAGTAGCAAGGTCAGCACCATGTGGCGCAGGCAGGCCGGAGACCTGCCGCACGCATTCTCAGGAACCACAGTGGATGCTTCGAGGCCAGGCGAAACCGCCTGCCTCACCTCCGATCACTGGTGTTTGCGGCGAAGCCGCACTGTAGCCACATCACGCCTCAACCGGCGCGAACTCCTTGTGAGGTGGCGGCGCGGGCAGCATCACCTGCCTCACCGGATCGAACGCCATCACCCGGCCCTTCAGATAAGACTCGACACCGAGCGAAATCGCCACCATCACCTGGTATCCGCGCAGCGCGTTGTATACGGGAGACTCCCGCGTGCGCATGCAATCCAGCCAGTTGTCGCCGAGCGTGGGTCCCTGCTCTCCCTCGATGACCACCTCGGTCTTGCCGTCATTGGCTTCCTGGAAGTCCTTGAGGAACTGCCGTTCGGCCCGGATGACCGCCGTCATATTGGGCCGGCGCTGGCCACCCTGTCCGGCGGGAGCCTGACCCGCGGGTGCGCGCCTCTGATCGCCCATCGAATCCATGGTCGACTGTCCCCCTTCCATCACCTGCAGCGTTCCCCAGTTTCCGTACACCGTGACGGGCGTCGACGTGGCATTGGC
>JBOGMR010000295.1:0-2281 GCA_050746825.1 Bryobacteraceae bacterium
GGTTCATTGCGATATCAGACGGGCCGTCCGTTCACGGTGTTCTCGGGAGCGAATACGCTTTCGAGCGTGTTCCAAAGCACGGCGCAATGCAACGGCTGCACACCGGACGACGGGCGCGTGTTTACCGATCCGGCATCGGGTTTGACCTATTACTTCGACGAGGCGGTGCGCAACAAGTTCGTCGCGACGCCCGCCGGTTCGATCGGCAATACAGGGCGCAACGCGTTCCGCGCGGCCGCGACGTGGGGCCTGGACGCGTCGATTCAAAAGCGAATCGCGGTGACGGAAGACGGCCGCATGAACTTCGAAGTTCGCGCGGATATGACGAACCTGACGAACACGCCGCAGTGGGACATTCCGGCCGCAGTGCGGACGTCGGGGACGTTCGGGCTCCTCCGAACGCCGCTCGATGTGGCGAGGAAGATTCAATTAGGGGCGAAGTTCAACTTCTGATTCGCGCCGGCGCTCGTGGCTGGTGTGCCGAAGGGCCGCCTCACAATGCGGTCAGAAGGCTGCAGCCCCGGCTTCCGCGACGGCCTGGTCTTGTTTTCCCGTGCCCCCGCTGACACCCAGACCTCCCACCACTTCATCCCCGCGGCGGAGTGGGACGCCGCCCGCGAAGATCATCACGCGGCCGTGGTTGGAAACGTGAATCCCGAAGAACTGATCGCCGGACTGGCTGAACCCGGCCAGGTCTTTGGTAGCGATGTTGAAGGCCCGCGCCGTCCATGCCTTGTTGATCGAGATGTCAATGCTGCCGATCCAGGCATTATCCATGCGTGCGTGAGACACCAGGTTGCCCCCGCCATCCACCACTGCGATATTCATGGGCTGACCAATTTCCTCCGCCTTTTTTTCGGCGGCGGCAATCACTCGTCGTGCGTCTTGTAGAGTCATAATTTTCGTTGCCTTTCGATCGAGTATCGAGCGGAATAGAGACCGGCTGCGAGTCGCGTGCCCGAAAGCGGCCACGGGCGTCTCGCTACCATGTTACCTGCTGAGGTCGTACGACGCGCCAAGCCAGCCCAGCAATTCGGCGTCGATTTCGCCGGGCGAGTTCAGCTTGACGTCCAGATACCAGCGGCTCGTCGAGGCCTGCTCGGCCTTCACGATCCTTGGGCTCCGAATCTGCTTAGCGGCCTTGATCGTGATAACCAGATGCTGCTTTCGCAGCCGCACTCCGGCGAACGCCGATTCGCGCAGAAGGTGAATCGAGGTCTTCTTGACCTCTTCGCCACACGGTCCCAAGCTGCCCACCGCGTGCAGCAGCGTGCGATACAGTTCCCGCGAAACCGGACCCGCCGTCGAAAATGCGTCAGTCTTAGTTTGGTTGCTGCAGCGGAAGTTGCTGGCATCGTCAATGCTCCCTTGGCCTTGATACTTCGCTACCTGCGGATACGGACACAGCGGGCGCGTGCGCAGCACCTTGCCGCCTTCAAGACGGGACGCCACGATACTGTCGGGAGCCTTGCCGTGCTCGACCCACGGAATCAGGTTCGTCAGCGGATCGAAGCACGCCGGACCGACACCGCCGCTGCAATGAAATACACCGGGCAGCATGTACAGCTTGAAGAAGTCGCGCGTGGAAGCGCCCATCCGCTGCAACACGCTTTCGTAATACTCGACTCCCATGAGCGGGTTGAGCGCTGGATCGGACCAGCCGAAATACATGAGGATTTTGCCGCCGCGCTCTCGGAAGCGCGTCAGGTCGGGATCGGTCGCGTTCATGAGCTTGCCGATCCAATCGAACAGATGCGCGTCGCGCTCGAGGTTGAAGCGCGTCAAGTCGTAGGCCGGATCGGGCTTGGGAAATATCATGAAGCGCAGCGCGCTCTCGGCAAACACGGCTGACTGGCTCAGCCCGTTCTCGCGCATGATCCAGCCGTCCCAGCCGCTGGCGCCGTTCGGGCCGGCGATCTCGGCTCCCACGGGAAACCCGGGCGCCGTCCGCTTGCCGTTGAGCACGACGTCGCCATAGATCGTCTCCAGCACCTTGATCTGATCGGCGGTGAAACAACCGGGGGCGTCGCCGGCCGGGCAGACCGGGACGTCTCGCGAGGCCTTGAAATCGCATCGGCGCGGGTCGTCGATCAGACCGTCCTTGAGGCCGTCCCTGTCATCACAGCGCGCGTACACGCGATCGGCAAGGAGTTTCAGCTTCGCGGCAGGGATCGGCGCCTTCGCGAGAGCTTGATAGGTGGCGATCGATCGCAGGCGGTTCGCCGAATTATTCAGTGCGGGCGCTCCCACAACCAGGCCGTCGAAATCCGCGGGGTAGCGC
>JBOGMR010000296.1:0-3400 GCA_050746825.1 Bryobacteraceae bacterium
GGGTAGGAAACTGGTAGATTCCAGCCTCGGTTGTGGCTCCCGTGCGAACGGCGTTGGTCTGCTCATTCGTCACCGTTACGGTGGCGCCCGGCACCGCTGCATCCGAGCTGTCGGTGACATTGCCGACCAATCCGCCATAGAGTATTTGAGCCGCGCACGGAATCGTTGCGGCAGCGCCCAGCAACAGCAGTCGTGAGAACATCAATACCTCCCGGACGTGGCGCACGCAATCGTGCGTGCCGCGTCGAGACTCGTCTCGACGCCTGCCCCCTACCTTTTCACCACACTCGTCCCCAGCAATTCCTCCAGCAGCGGCGTCTGTGGATACGGATGCCCCTTATACCGACGAAACCCCTCCGCCATCTTCACCCCTGCCCGCTCCCCGATCGCCCGCGTCCAGCGATCCATCGTCTCCAGGTAATCGTCCATGCCGTGATGCTTCAGCAGCCACTGACGCTGGCTCGCATGCTCCGCCAGCATCTCGCGCTTGAGGGTGAACACCCGCTCTACATCCACAAAAAAGTCCGGCTCCACCGGCCGCTCCTCCCGATCCAGGCCTCCGATCGGATCCATATAGTAAAGATGGGGAATCGCCCCGAGTGGTGGCGCTGCCTCGATCGCGCCGGTCCAGTAGTTGCGTGCCGGCGCAGCGAAGCACGCATCGACAACCAGTGCGCTGGTCGCCTCGTGATCGCACATGTAGTCGATGGGCGATGACGTGAGCACAAGCTCGGGCCGCGCGCGCCGCAGAACCTCGACCACTCGCCGGCGCGACCGCTCGTCGCTGAAGATGGTCAGGTCGCGAAACTCCGCGCAGAAATACTCCGCGCCGATGCGCCGGGCCGCTGCGGCCGCCTCGCCTCGCCGGACTCGCGCGATCTCCTCGCTCCCCAGTTCCGCCGAACCGCAGTCGCCCGGCGTCATGGTCACGATCGTCAGGTGATGCCCTGCATCCGCCAGCAGCGCGAGTGTCCCACCCGCCAGAATCTCGACATCGTCCGGATGGGCGTGGATTGCCAGAATGCGCTTGCTCATGCGGGCGCCGGCTCCGCCTGGGATTCCGCTACTGCCGAGCGAAGCTCGAGCCCCGGAGTGAAGCGTGCCACCCGGCGCGCCGGAATTACAAGCGTGCGGCCGTGGCGCAGATCGTGTACCGCCCGGGCTTTCCGCTGCGACACGCCAAAACTCCCGAAACCGGCCAAGGCGATGCGGTCGCCGCGCGCGAGTCCTTCTCGCACTTCCTCCAGCAATGTGTCCAGGGCCTTGGCTGCCTGGACCTTGGTGATTTTGGCTTCAATCGCCATTTTGTCGACCAGATCGCGCTTATTCATGCAGCCCTCGTTACGACAATTCGCTCAAAGTCATATAACAATTCCCCGCATAGCGCAAGTGGGACATCGTGGCGCAGGCTGGAAAATCGTCGGGCGTCCACCGGGCCGCCGGCCTCAGCGCCCGCGGCTTGCAATTGTTCATCTCCGGTGCAAGAATGGCTGGCCATGACAAAACGAACCTTGACACGCCGCCGGTTCACCGGCGCGATGGCGGCCCTGGCGGTCTCCGGCCGCAGCCCGGCGGCGCCCAACACCAGGCAGGCCACCGGAGTCAAGGTCGGCGAAGTGACCGACCGTTCCGCCATCGTCTGGATGCGCGTGACCGCGAGCGCCGGCCGCAACAACGACGGCATCGTGCGGAAAGGACGGCCTCAGCCGCTGCCGAAGGGCACGCGCATCGAGTCTCTCGAGGGCGCCTGTCCCGGAGCGCCCGGACGAGTGCGGCTCCGCTACAGCACGCGCGAGGACCTGTCGGGCGCGAAAGAAACTCGCTGGGTCAAAGTAACGGAGGCGACGGACTGCTCGCACCAGTTCCACCTCACCGGGCTCCAGCCGCGCGCGGTCTATCATTATGCAGCTGAGACCGCGGACCCCGCGGGAAAATCGCACGGGGTCCTGCGCGGACAGTTTCGAACCGCTCCGCGGCCGGAGGATCCTGCCGAAATTACTCTTGCGATGATCACGTGCCAGAAGTACGAGCATGTCGATCACGCTGACGGCTATCACATCTACGATTCGATGGCCAATTTGAAACCCGACTTCCTCATTACCGCCGGCGACATCGTCTACTACGACAGCGACGATCCGCGCGCGACTTCCGTCGGCCTGGCCCGCTATCACTGGCAGCGCATGTACAGTTTTCCTCGCCACGTTCAACTCCTGCTGAACACGCCGTGCTACTGGGAGAAGGACGACCACGATACCTACTTCGACGATGGATGGCGCACAAGAGTCTCGCCCCCCATGCTGCCGTTCACGTTCGAGGAAGGCCTGCAGATTTTCCGTGAGCAGGTGCCGATGGGCCGCTGGACGTACCGGACGTTTCGCTGGGGAAAGGACCTGCAAATCTGGCTCGTCGAGGGACGCGATTACCGCTCACCGAACGACATGACCGACGGTCCTGAGAAATCGATCTGGGGTGTTACGCAGAAGACCTGGCTCAAACAAAGTCTCCTCAAGAGTGACGCACGCTGGAAGATTCTCGTGAGCCCTACTCCGATCGTCGGCCCGGACCGCCCCAACAAAAACGACAACCACTCCAACCGCGCGTTCGCGCACGAAGGCCGCGAATTCCGGGAATGGCTGCAGAAGAATCTGCCGGACAATTTTTTCACCCTCAACGGCGACCGCCACTGGCAATATCACTCGGTGCACCCGGAAACGAAGCTGAACGAGTTCTCGGCCGGTTGCGCCAGCGACCCGCACGCCGGCGGCACGCCCGGCGAGGACAAGCGGTACCACCTTTTTCACCGCGTCGGTGGAGGCTTCCTTTCGGTGAATGTGTCGCGCGCCGGAATCCGATTCCGCCACCATGACGTCCGCGGCGAGGTGGTGTACGAGTACTCCAAGCAATCGCAAGCCTAAACTCGTTTGTAGCGCAAATGTTCCGGCAATAACTGATTTGACAACTCAGGCCGGCCAAGGCAGTTGGACGCGGGCAGGGGCTTCTTACGGATGTTTAGGATTTGTGGGCTCCCGCTGAAAAATGGGGCCGTGCAACGCACCGTCTAGATCCCGGCGCCGCCGGTGAACTGCTCGGGCAGGAAGCCGCGGGTTTCGAGGATGCGGCAGACTTCCTCGGCCGCATCCGCCGCCGATGCCGGCAGGTCGTTGGCGTCGATGGCGACAATGCGTTCGGCGCCCACGATTTCGGTGGCGCGCGCCAGCGCCTCGGTTCCGAGCGAGCCCACCTGGCAGATGGTGATCAACCCCGCGGCGTTCGAGATCCGCGCCAGTTCCGGCAGCAGCTCCGGATTGGCCTCGTCGGCCAGCACGTTGACCAGGCATCCGCGATCGAACAGCTTCCGCTCGACCGCGAAGGCAACCTCGGCGTCCGCCGCGAGCCACAC
>JBOGMR010000297.1:0-4364 GCA_050746825.1 Bryobacteraceae bacterium
TGCCGGCCCACAGCACGCCGTCGGGAGTCTCGAGAATTGGTCCGATGTCAGATCCCGGCAGGCCGTCAGTCGTGCCGTAGCAGGAGAATCGGAGGGCGTCGGAGCGGCACAGGCCGTTCTCCGTCGCGACCCAGAGGAAGCCGCGCTTATCCTGGTAGATCGAGCGGATCACGGAGTTGCCCAGACCTTGGTCCGGGCCGTATTGCTGGAAGCTGTAGCGCTGCGCCACCGCGGGAGCCTTCGCAAGGATGGCCAGTGCCGGAAGCACCAAAGCGTAATGTACGACGAGTTTCCGCATGCCCCGCCAAGCGGAGAACAGCCTGATCCCCTTGAGTTTACATTATGGTTTTCAGTTGTCAAAATACTTTGGGCGCCAAAAGCCGGCGGCCGCTCTGTTTTGGCTTCGGCCGGCAAACTCAGGCACACACAATGAACGGGAATAACCGGCAGGTTTTTGAGAACGGGAAGTTAATCCAGGACACAGGGGTGGTGTCGCCCGGGATGCTTGTGGCGAACAACGGGCGCATCGAGTATGCGGGACGCTTCGACGCGGCGCAGGCGCCGCCCGAGGCGGAGAGGATTGACGCGCGCGGGCTCTACATCGCGCCGGGCTTCGTCGACATTCATATCCACGGCGGCGCGGGCAGCGATTTCATGGACGCGACGGGCGCTGAGGTTGAAGCGGTGTTTCGCTTTCACGCGGCCCACGGGACAACGTCGCTTTGTCCGACCACCGCCACGGCGCCGCTCGGCGAAATTCTGGCCGCGCTCGAGGCGATCGAGCAGTACCGCGCGGCGGGCCATGCGTTCGGCCGGGCCCTGGGAGCGCACATCGAGGGGCCGTACCTGTCGATGACGAAGCGGGGCTGCCATCTGCCGGAATACGTCCGGAATCCGGACGAGCGCGAGTGGAAGCAGATGATGGAACGCGGGCCGATTGCGTCGATGACGCTGGCGCCGGAGCTGCCGGGAGCGCGCGCGCTGGTGGAAGCGCTGCACGCGCGGGGCGCGATCGCGAGCGCGGGCCACAGCGAGGCGCTGTATCACGAGATGGATGAGGCCGTCGCGTGGGGCGTCCGGCACGTGACGCACCTCTATTGTGCGATGACCGACGCGATGAATAACCGCTGGCGTGGGACGCCGCAGCCGAGGAGCGCGGGGATGGTCGAGGCGGTATATCTGGACGATCGGCTGTCTTCGGAGCTGATCACCGACGGCAAGCACCTGTCACGCGAGATGCTGCGTCTGGCGTGGCGCAACAAGGGGCAGGAGAAGCTGGCGATTATCACGGACGCGATGCGCGGCGCGGGCATGCCCGATGGCGAGTATACGTTCGGGCCGCGCCACGGCATGCTGGCGATCGTACGCGACCGCGAGGCGCGCATTCCCGATGGCACCGCGCTCGCGTCGTCCGTGTTCGCGATGAATGAGATGGTGCGGGTGTTTCGCGATCTGACCGGTTGCGCGCTGTGGCAAGCGGTGCGGATGGCGTCGCTCACGCCGGCGACGATTGTGGGAGTGCAGGACGAGATCGGGAGCCTGGCCGCTGGCAAATGGGCGGATGTGATTTTGATGGACGACGACCTCAATGTGCACGCGACGTTCGTGGGAGGCAAGCGGCTGCGGGTCTGACACTTTGGTACTCAGGTCGCCGCATTGCTGAGCCGCAACCGTGAGGAGCAGTTGTTTTCTATGCGATTCACTGCGCCCGAAGAGCCATCAGGGGTTCGACTCTCGAGGCGCGGCGTGCGGGCACATAGCAGGCGGCGAGCGCTACGGCGAGGACACCCGCCGCGACGGCGGCGAACGTCAGCCCGTCGGTTGCGGAAATCCCGTAGAGCAACCCGGTCATCAAGCGCGTCAGCGCGAGGGCGCCCGCGACGCCGACGCCGATGCCGACAGCGGCCAGCGTGAGTCCCTCGCGAATCACCAGCGAGATCACGTTGGCCTGCGCGGCGCCGAGCGCCATGCGGATGCCGATCTCCTGCGTGCGCTGCGTGACCAGGTGCGAAATGACGCCGTAAATGCCGACCGCGCCGAGAGCGAGCGCGATGGCCGCGAACAGCGACAGCAGCAGCATTTCGAAGCGCGGCTGCGAGATCGAGCGCTCAACGACCTCGTCCATGGTTCGGATGTCATAGAGAGGCAGGTTGGGATCGAGCTCCCGGATCTGCGAGCGTAGGGCCGGTGTTAGAGCGGCCGGATCGCCAGCGGTCCGGACGATGAAATACAAACGCGATGCGCCGAATTGCGCGTAAGGCAAATAGATCGCGGGCCCCGGCTTCGTCTTCCACGCGGCGTATTGCACATCGCTGACAATGCCCACGATCTGGCGCTTCCCGCCCAAGGTGATCGTCTGGCCTATTGGGTTTTGGTCCGGCCAGTAGCGTCGGACAGCGGCTTCGTTCAGGATCGCGACACCGGGGGCCTGAGCGGAATCGCTCATTTCGAAATACCGGCCTTGGCGCAGCCGAATGCCAAGCGTTCGGAAGAAGTCCGGATCAACGCGATTGACATCCGCGGCAGGCGACTCGCCGGGGGCAGCCGGCGGACGCGCGTCGATGTTGAAGGCCAGATTTGCGCTGGCTCCTGCGAGCGGGATGTCGATCCCCGGCACTGGCAGCCGTTACACCTGGAACCGCCCGCATTCGATCGAGCGCCTGGGCGGCGAATGCGACGCGCTGTGGATTACCACCATAGCTGGCGCGCGGAAAACTGAGCGCGGCCGTGAGCACCCCGTCTGACCGGAAGCCGGGATCGGCTTGGATTAGCGCGCGCAGACTGCGAGCCATCAGGCCGGCGCCGATCGCGAGGATCACCGCGAGTGAGACCTCCGCAACCACAAGCCCGGCACGGAGACTCCGGCCGCGCAAACCGCCGCCCGAGCTACGTGCTGTGTCTTTGAGAATCTCGTTCAGATCGCTTCTCGCGGCGCTGAATGCGGGTGCGAGGCCGAATAGGATTCCCGCGAGCAGTGTGACCGCGACAGTGAAAGCGAGCACCGAACCGTTCATCGTAGCGTCGTTCAGACGCGGAATCGCAGGCCCGATGACGCGCAGCAGGCCGACTCCCCAGGCAGCCAACAGAATGCCGAGTGCGCCGCCCAGGGTCGAGACCAGGACGCTCTCGACGAGCATCTGGCGCGTGATCCTCCAGCGGCCTGCGCCGAGCGCCGACCGGATCGCCAGTTCGCGTTCGCGCACTGCGGCCCGCGCGAGCTGCAGATTCGCTGCGTTAGCGCACGCGATGAGAAGCACACATCCGACCGCGCCCAACAGAAGCAGAAGCGGCCGGCGCACCCCGCCCATGACTTCGTCAAGCAGCGGGACGACGCGGGTGCGCCATTTCCTGTTAGACCGCGGGTAACGCTCTTCGAGCGAGACGCTAATGGCGGTCATGTTCTCCTGCGCAACCTGCAGCGTGACTCCCGGCTTCAGGCGCGCGACTGTGGAAAGAAAGTCACTGCGCCGCTGATTCGGATTGTTGGACGCGCCGAGCGGCACCCACACTTCAGTTCGTTGGCTCGGGAAGACGAGGCTGGCCGGTACGATGCCGACTACGGTGTGGCTCTCACCGTTAAGTTGGATCGTGGCGCCCAGTGCGTTCGGATTCGCCGCCAAGCGGCGCCGCCAGAAACCTTCGCTCACGATCGCCAAGCGTGTGCCCTGCCGGTCTTCTTCATCCGTGAAGAGTCGCCCGCGCAGCGGTGTTACGCCGACGGTTTCGAAGAGACCCGCCGTGACGCGCGCACCCGTGATCTGTTCCGGCTCTTCGATTCCGGTGAGATTGAACGGGCCTTGCGAGAAGCCGCCCATGCCTGCAAACACACGATTCTCGGCCTGCCAGTCGAGGAAGTTGGGATAGGAGGCGGGGTCGCGTCCGTCTTGTGGATGCTCGTCCCAGATCATGACGAGGCGCGCTGCGTCCGGATAAGGTAGCGGGCGCAGAATGACCGCGTGGACGACGCTGAAGATGGCGGTGTTGGCGCCGATGCCGAGCGCGAGCGCGACGGCGGCGAGCGCTGTGAAGCCGGGAGCTTTCCGGAGCGCACGGAGGGCGTAGCGGATTTCGTGCAAGGCTTAAGCTCTCCGTGGGTGGCCGGTCATGTCGCTAGACCGAGCGGATGCGGCGGCCTCCTGCCGGGACGATGCGGATGCCGCCATTCACGGTCTTCAGGCGGATCCGGGCGCCGCCGCCGCCGATACGGCCGTTGAGCGACGAACCCACCAGTTGGTCGCGGCTGCGGGGCGCCCCGAAGTCGTTGTGAATGCCGCCATGCACGGTGCTGGCTTCAAGCTCGGCTCCCGTATCGATGGGCATCGAAATCTCGATGCTGCCGTTCACCGAATCGAGCGAAACGGACT
>JBOGMR010000298.1:0-2433 GCA_050746825.1 Bryobacteraceae bacterium
CGCGCGGGATTCACCCGGTCATGCTGGTTTCGTTTGATCCGGCGCCGTGTCCCCCCACGCTATTCGAACCCCATCCGCCGTGTGCTCTGGTTCCGGCGCGCGGCTCGGTGAGTACCGTTCTTACTGAGCCACGACCGTCAGGGAGTGGTCCTAACCGCTTAGTCGCCCCACGAAAGTTAGGCTGAACCGGCGCCCTCGTGTAGTAAGATGGTGGCGGGGCAGTGTCAACCTGAACATGAAACGAGCTCTCACGGCATTTGCCACGCTATCCACATTAATCGCGTGGGCCGACTCTGATGTCGCCCCTCTCGGTGAGTACAAACCGGTCGAGCGCCGTCATTGGGCTTTTCAGCCCAGAAAAAAAGTCGCGCCGCCGGTGCTCACCACCGCGTCCGGCAAAGCCTGGGTTCGCACGCCGGTCGACGCCTTCATCCTCGACACGCTCCAGAAAGCCGGCCTCAAGCCCGCGCCCGCCACAGACCGCGTCACCTTCATCCGCCGGGTGACCATCGATCTGCACGGGCTTCCGCCTACGCCCGCAGAGATTTCCGCTTTCGTCGCCGACACCTCGCCGAAGGCGTATGAAAAGCTGATCGATCGCCTCCTCGCGTCGCCGCGCTACGGAGAGCAGTGGGGACGCCATTGGCTCGACGTGGTTCGATTCGCCGAGTCGGACGGCTACGAGTACGACACGCACCGCCCCGACGCCTACCGCTACCGCGACTACGTCATCAAAAGCTTCAACGACGACAAGCCCTACAACGACTTCCTGCGCGAGCAGATTGCCGGCGACGAGATGGACCCGGCCAACGAAATCTACCAGGTCGCGAGCGGCTTCAATCGCCTCGGTCCGCTCAGGAAGAACGCCGGCAACCAGGAAGTCGCCAGCTCCCGCACCGAAGTGCTCACCGAGATGACCAACATCGTCGGAGCCTCCATGCTCGGCGTCACGCTCGGCTGCGCGCGCTGCCACGATCATAAGTTCGACCCGATCCGGCATTCCGATTACTACCGGATGCAGGGATACTTCGCGCAGACGCAAGCTAACGACATCATGCGCGCGACGCCCGAAGAGCAGGCTGCGTGGAAGGCGACCGTCACTCCGCTCGAGCAGGAAATGCGGCGGCTGCGCTCCCAGATGCGCCGCGCGCCGGAAGAGGAAAAGGCCAAGCTCGAATCCCAGCTCGAAGCGCTCGACGAAAAGATGCCCCTGCCGCTCACCGCGCTCTACGCCGTCACCGGCAATCCCAAAGAGATGACGCCAATCCATATCCTGGCGCGCGGTGATTATCGCAACAAAGGCGCCCGAGTCGGCATGCGCCCGCCAGGCGTCCTGCTGCCGGATGCAACGCCGGAACTTCCGCTCGACACCGCCAACCCGCGCACGCAGCTCGCCGGCTGGATTGTCGATCCCTCGAATCCGCTGACCGCGCGCGTCTGGGCCAATCGCATCTGGCAGTTTCACTTCGGACGCGGAATCGTCGCGACCCCCAACGACTACGGCCGCATGGGTGTGCGCCCCTCGCATCCCGACTTGCTCGATTTTCTCGCGAACCGGCTCGTCGAAGATGGCTGGAGAATCAAGCCCCTCCATCGCGCGATTCTCCTTTCGAGCGCGTATCGCCAGTCGAGCCAGTCGCCGATCGAGAAGCTCGCCAGGGAAAAGGACGCGGACAACGCGCTCCTCTGGAAATTCACCCGGCGCCGCCTGGAGTCCGAAGAAATTCGCGACGCGATGCTCGCCGTCTCGGGTCGCCTCAATCCAAAATCCGGCGGCCACAGCGTCATGGTCTCGATCGATCCCGAGCTGATCAAGGATCTGAAGCGCCCGCAGTATTGGTCCGCCACGCGCGACAAGACCGAGCACGACCGTCGCACCGTCTACATGATCTACAAGCGCAACCTGATCCTGCCATTCATGCAGGTGTTCGATTCTCCGGACACGCTGCTGTCGTGCGCGGGCAGGCAGCAGTCCACCCACGCCCCGCAGGCGCTCGAGTTGCTGAACGGTAAACTTTCCAACGAACTGGCGGCTTCGTTCGCCCAGCGTCTTTTGCGCGAAGCCTCCACGATGCCGCAGCGCGTCGATCTGGCGTGGAAACTCGCCGCCGGCCGCGCTCCCAACGCGAAAGAGCGAGCGGTCTCGATGAAGTTTCTCGATGACCACGCCGGCAGCCCGGCCGCCCTCAAGCGGTTCGCGCTCGCGATGTTCAACCTTAACCATTTTCTCTATGTGAACTGAAGTGGGGAACTGAGATGGGGAACTGAAATGCCGGAACACATCCGCTATGCCCGCAATCGCCGTGAGTTTCTGACCGACTGTTTCTGCGGGATGGGCTCGCTCGCCTTCGCATCGATGCTCGCCCAGGACCACGCGCGCGCCGCGCGCTACAATCCACTCGCGCCCAAGCCGCCGCACTTTCCCGCCAAGGC
>JBOGMR010000299.1:0-7867 GCA_050746825.1 Bryobacteraceae bacterium
GTATTGACCTTCCCGAAAAATGGAACGGCGGCTTGATCGTCTACTGCCACGGCTACAGCCCGGCACCGGGCAGCTACGACAATCCGAAGCCGTCGGCGTTTGTGGAGATTCTGGTTGGCGAAGGATACGCGGTGGCGCAGTCCGGTTACGCAGCGGGCGGTTGGGCGATTCAGGAAGCGGTGCAGGACACAGAGGCGTTGCGGCGTTACTTCGGGCGCAAGTACGGCACGCCGAAGGAGACGTTCGTCACGGGGCACTCGATGGGCGGGTTTCTCACGATGACGCTGCTCGAGATGTTCCCGAACAGTTATGACGGCGGGCTGGCGCTATGCGGCCCCCTGGCGGATGCGCGCTGGTTCATGCACCGGCGCGTTTTCGACATGCGAGTTGTTTTCGATTATTACTTTCCGGGCGCGCTGCCGTCACCAGTGAAGGCGCCGGCTGACTATGCGGTCGCGCCGCAGCGCAACCAGGAAATCGAGAAGGCGCTGGATGGGCAGCCCGAGAAAGCATCTGCGATGCGCCGCTGGTCGGGGATCAGGACGAACAAAGAGCTGGCGGGCACGCTCGTGTTCTTCACGTTCATCTTGAAAGATCTGCAGCAGCGCAGCGGCGGGAATGCGTTTGACAATCGCAACACGATTTACGAAGGTACGGACGCGGACGACGCGCTGAACGATGGAGTGGCGCGGTACAAAGGCGATCCGGCTGCGATGTCGTATCTGGAGCGATATTACGCGCCGACCGGAAAGCTGACGCGCCCGATGCTTGCGATCCACACGACATACGATCCGCTGGTACCGCCGTGGGTGACCAACGCGTATGCGAAGCTCGCCGAGGGGGCGGGGAGCGAGGCGCGCTTTGTCCAACAGTACGTGAAGCGCGGGGGGCACTGCGCGATTGCGCCGCAGGAGATTGGGCGGGGCATCGGGCAGTTGAAGAAATGGAAGGACGAGGGCGCGCGGCCGCCGGCTGGCGCGGCGCAGTAACCGACCGGAGGAAGCAATTGCCGGCCGGGGAGCGCGCGCGACGCAATTTACACACATTTACCGTGGGCTCATAGCCGCTTTACTTCGGGTCTCTACTCTGGGAATCGAAGGAGGCTCTAACAAGCCTATGAACAAGAAGAATCTGATTCGAGTAGGAGCCGTTGTTCTGATTGCCACCGGACTGTTCGCCGCCCAACAGGGAGTCCGCCGCCATGCGATGGGCGGCCATATGGGGCACTTCAAAGAATTCGCGGCCAGGTATCTTGACCTGACCGATGCACAGAAGACGCAGGCGCAGGCGATCTTCGACGCGGCCAAGCAGCCGGCGCAGGCTGTGGCCGAGCAGCTCAAGCAGGGCCACGACGCAATGCGCGCCGCAATGAAGGCCGGCAAGTCCGACGCCGAATTGCAGCAGCTCGCCGAGAGGCAAGGCGCGCTGGTCGGCCAGCTCGCCGCGGTCCACTCCAAAGCGTTCGCCCGATTCTACGCGACGCTGACGCCGCAACAGAAAGAGAAAGCGGACACGATGCACGATTTCGTCCGCGAACGCATTCGCTCGCGATTCAGCGGGACGACGGAGGGGCTGTAAGACGCGCGAGCTTCGAGAGCGGGTCGCCGATCACGATGTTCTGCCAGCTCAAGCCGGGAATGGCGAGGTAGTAGCTTTCGGCCAGATTCCGGCCGCTGAAATATGCGGGCAGAAGGATATCGGGCCGCGGGCAGCCGCTCAGGAACGGTTCATAAACGTGCCCTGAACTGCCTGTGGCCCCTTCGTGAATGTAGTCGGCAGCGACGGTCTGCGGAGAGTCTGCGAAGAAGTTTTTGGTGTCCTTCCAGGTTGTGATGTTCCAAGTGCCGGGAGGCCGGAAGAAGGTGCGGCCGTTGGTGGAAACGTACTCGTTGACGATCGCGCCGGGCAGCCAGGTGAATCCGACTCTCCGGCGTTTACGATTGGAATCGTTCGAGCCCCAGGCGGCATAAGCGATGACGTCGCGCTGATCGTAGAGGACGTCCTTGGACTCTTCGAGCACGACGCGATCGCGCGGCAGCTTCCGGGCGGCATCGCGCAACCATGCGTTGCCCGCGTCGTTCTCCGGGGATCGCAGATCGATGACGATTTTTCCCCGATCGGCGGCCGCCAGCGATCGATCGATGATTCCCTTGACGTCGTCGAAGTCGTAACCGGCCAGGCGCGTGACGAGGTACATGGCGAAGCGCGGGTGCGAAAAAGTCACGCTCTGTCTGAAGTACGGATTCGGCACCATCCCCGCTGCGGGAAATTTGGCTCCCTTGAGCTTCGCGTAGAGCAAGGCCAGTTCCGAATCGACAGCGCATTGCGGGCTCCCGGCGTCGGGCCCGGCGCCTTTCACTTTGAGCGGCACTCCGAGGGTGGTCACGATGTAGAGGATGCGCTCGCCGAGCTGGTGAGTCTTAAGAAACGCGCCGACCGGCCTCTCGACCATAGTCTGGTAGATCTCCCAGGTGATTTCCTCGTCGACCGGCGCGCGAATGTGACACACATTGGCGAACGGGACGGCGCGCTTGCGAACGTAATATTCGCCGATCCGGCGCGAGAACATCGACGAGTCGTTGACGACGAGGAGGACGTTTTCAGCGGTCTGCGCTCGCAGGCAAGAGATCAACACGACGGTGAGGAACGCCAGCCTCACTGGAGAGATTTGAGATACTCGACGATCGCCTCGGCGTCTTCGGGCTTGAGCTTGTAGGTGGGCATGGGCGCTTCGGCAGGCTTTCCGGCGGGGCTCAGACCGGTCGTCAAGTAGTTCAGGATGGCCCGCTCTCCCCACTTCTGCCACAGCCGCCCGGGACGAGTCAAATCGGGAGACGTCTTGTGCCAGCCTTTGATGGGATCGATGGGCTGAATGTTCAGCGTCGCGCCCTTCAGCCACTTGGAACGGTCAAACTGTCCATCGGGCAGTTTCGGAGTGTGGCATTCCTGGCAACGACCGACTTCTTCGACCAGGTACTTTCCACGTTCGAGCCTGGTTTCGGCGAAAGTGAGGTTCGCGACCAGAAGCAAGGAAGGAAAAACCAGAACTGGAATCGAGCGGTTCAAAAGGGGCACAGCCTCCATCCTACTATGCCTCAATCGATGCCTCAATCTCTGCCTCAATCGATGCCGCGAGGCAGGCGGAGCGAAGATGCGCCGCCTGCCCCCGGGTGATTCAGTTGAAGATTTCCAAGAGTACCGACCGAACCCGCTGATAGCGGGCGCAGGCGGTACAGCCGCACAGACCTTCTCGTGCATGATCGAGCAGATACTCCAGTTGCTCCCTCATGACCTCATTTGGGTCCGCGGCCTCCACCACAAGTAGCGGAGCAGCCGAGGCGCCTCCCGTAACAGCCGAACTGGTCTTCTGCCCGTTCCCATTCACTTCAACGTGCGTCGTCATCGACCACCTCCGACCGGATCCTCCACCCGGTCTTCTCTCCTACTCTGTAAGACGCAAGAGGCGGGCCACAGGATACCCCGCAGTTGTTAAAACGGCTTCAGAAAAGCGCTTAGGACGTCACAATGTAAGCATCGTGTAAAAGTGTCAGCCGTCTAAGATCGAAACTACCCGATTCTGCGTACCTCACACATGCGACTTATCGGGCAATCGCCGGAGGTGTTGTGCGCCTCCACACATCGCACCCTGAGCGTGGTGTTCTATCATGGGATAGTCAGGTAACAGCAATGCCCGAGAACGGTTTTGTCGACTACTACGAGCTGCTGCAGATCAACAACACGGCCGAGCCCGAGACGATTCAACGGGTCTACCGCATTCTCGCGGCGCGCTATCACCCGGATAATTCGGAAACAGGCGACATCGAGCGCTTTCTCCTGATCAAGGAAGCCTACAAGATCCTGTCGGATACGGCGAAGCGCAAGGACTACGACGACGCCTACAACTCGCAGAAGGACGGCCCGGTGCCGGTATTTCTGACGAAGGAGTTCACCGACGGCATCGACGGCGAATCGAATCGGCGAATGGGAGTACTGGCACTGCTCTACAACAAACGCAAGTCGAGCCCGTCGCAACCCGCGGTGTCGGTGCTGGAGTTGGAGAACCTGATGTTCGTGCCGCGAGAGCACCTCCAGTTCACGGTGTGGTACTTGAAGGCGAAGCGGTTCATCCAGTCGGACGACCGGAGCAGCCTGCTGATCTCAGCGGACGGCATCGACTATCTCGAAGCGAACCTGCCGTCGCACAAGACCATGTACAAGATGCTGAAGGCGGCCGAGACGGGCTCGACGCGCGCGGGCGGACCGAAGCATTTTACGACGGGCTGGGCGGATCCGGAGCCCAAGCCGTAAGTTGGTTAGCACCTGACGCCGCGGTGCGTCTGTGAAGGCATGAACCGCAGACAGTTCGCCGCCTCACTTGGAGCGGTGAGCTTGTTCACGGACGGCCGGGCTGATTCTTCCACATGCCGCGCATTCCGAACAAGTGGATCAGGTGCCGCTGCATGATGGTCTCGCCCGCACCCACTTCGATGCGAGTGGACGCGTCGCCGCCATAGCCTCCATAGGCGGCGGTGCGCAAATCCGGGATGTAGCCGGGCCAGATGCCGCCCGCGCTGTAGGTGTAGCCGTAGAAAAACGCGTGAGGGACGTCGGCATCCTGCTTCCAGCGAGTCTGCAGCTTGTGCATCAGTTCTCCGGGAGTGGCGGCTATCGCGATGTGGCGGCCGATCAGGACGGTGGAGATTCCGACGTCGAGCGTGCGGTCCTTCTCCCAACGATCGCGGAATTTAAGCAGCTCGCTGGTGTGACGGATCGGCTCGGAGCCGATGTCGACGGGTTGAATCCTCGCCCGCGCCTTCAGCACCTCGGCGGCGAGCAGTTCGCCCATCTTGCGCGTCGTGCTGAAGTCTTCCTCCTCCTTGCCGGTGCGCGCCATGAAGAGCGGGTTGATGTCCCCTGCCCCGCCCTGCACGAACATGCACTGCGCGCCAGGCATCTCGGCTTCGATTTTGGCTTGCATCACGCCGGGATAATCGGCGGAGTACTTGCAGTTGGCCGGGCCGAGTACAACGGCGTGCGTGGCGTAGTGGACCAGCAGCGCGCGCGTGGCTCCGGATGAGTCTTCGACGCGCAGCAGCATGAATTCCGGATCGACGGGGCCGTACGGGATGCGCTCGAGATTGTCGAACAGCGCGCGCGAACGGCCGTCGTCGCGGAGGAGGAGGCGGTTGTAGCCAAGGCGCATGGATCCCCGTCCAACGCCGATCCGCGCGGGGAACATCGCTTCGGAGGCGCGGCGCACGGCGTCGAAAATTTTGTCTTCGAGCTCGGTGAGGTAGGGCGCGGGCGGTGAAGGAGCCGAAGGGGCCGGGGAAGCCGGGGGCAGGAACATGGGCGCCGAGTGGCTGTGCGAGGCGGCCAGCAACACGATCGGGATTTTCAGCTTCTCGGGGATCTCCCGCGTCAGCCTTTCCGACACGAGGCTGCCGAGGTCGAGTGTGACGATCGCGAGGCGCGTGTCTCCGCTCGACAGCACCAGCGCCTTGGCGAAGAGCGGATCGTGCGTGCCGTTGGCGGGACCGCAGCGGCGGTTCGCGTATCCGTACATGGGGCCGAGGAACGACGGGGTGATTTCGACGCGCGCGACGCCGGCGCGCAGCTCGGCGCGAACGCACGGAATCGCCGCGCTGCAAATCAAAAGCAAGACGGCGGAAGGAATGTGGATCAACTGCATCATCATCGGCTTATATCATATCCGCACGGTGTTACCATCTTCTGCATGGGTAAGATTCTTTTGTTGTGTTTGGTCGCTGCCGCCGCGGGTTCCGCTCAGGAAGCAAAGACGCCCGCCAAGAAAAAGAGTAGTGGAGCCCCGCCCAGCCTGGCTCCCAAGCCCGCTCCGGAGATGCAGGAGCTCAGCTCAATGATAGGCGCGTGGACTACTGAGGAGCAGCACGAACCGAATCCATGGATGCCCAGCGGCGGGAAGGGTTCGGGAACGGCTACGTTTCGCCGCGGGCCGGGAGGCTTGTCGGTCATTCTGGATGTCAGGGGCGGCACACCGCAAATGCCTTTTACCGCGCACGGCGTGCTGACGTGGGATGCCGACGCGAAGGTGTACAAGACTTCTTTCGCCGATTCGATGACTGCGGGGATTATGGTTTCAACCGGACGAAAGCAGGGCAATGACGTCGTCTATAACGGGGAGGGGATGATGGCAGGAAAGAAGGTCATGTTCAAGGATGTGATCTCAGACCGTACGCCGACGACATTCACCCTGACGTCCTATATGAACGACGGCAGCGGCGAAAAGAAGATGATGACGGTCAAGCACACAAAGAAACAATAGCGCGAGCGCTCACAGCCCGAAGACGAACAGCGCGCGATCGGCGGCAATGGCGACGCGCTGCTCTCCATCCACCTGGAAGGAGATGGGATTGGCTGCCACCGGACCGCCGGTCTGAAAGTCCCACAGAGGCTTGCCGGTGAGGGCATCGAGCGCGAAGAAGTTGCCCTCGTCGGAACCGGCGAAGACCAGGCCGCCCGCGGTCGCCAAAACGCCCGACCACGGCGGCTGGTGCAGCCGGAATTCCCAGCGCTGCTTACCGGTCCCGGCGTCGAGCGCGCGAATGGCGCCCCACGCTTTGTCACCGTCCAGCGCGCGTTCCCCGCCGCCGGCGAAAAACGTCGCGGGCTTGTACACGGCTTCCCGCTTGTAATACACCGCGCTCATCTCGCGCACTGAGACGTAAAACAAACGCGCGATTGGATTGTAGGAAGGGCTGAACCAGTTCGTCGCGCCCTGCAGGCTGGGCCAAACCAGCGTGCCCGGTTCGCTGGGCTCGGTGTTCGCAATCACCTTGGGACGCCCGCGATCGTCGAGTCCTTCAGCCCACGTCTGTTTGGCGTATGGCGCGCCCACCAGGAACTCGCCGCTGGTGCGATCGAGCACGTAGTAGAACCCGTTGCGATTCGCATTCGCGATCAGTTTCCGCGGCCGCTCCCGCACTACGGCGTCGAACAAAACGGGCACGTGCGTGGAATCCCAATCATGCGTGTCGTGCGGCGTGAATTGAAAGTGCCAGCGCAGTTTTCCCGTTGCGCCATCCAGAGCGATCAGAGAACACGTATAGAGGTTGTCGCCGGCGCGCGCGTCGCCGTTCCAATCCGGGCCGGGATTGCCGGTGCCCCAGTAGACCAGATCGAGGCCGGGATCGTAGGAGCCGGTCACCCACGTAGAGCCCGCGCCTGTTTTCCAACTGTCGCCGGCCCAGGTGTCGTGACCGGGCTCGCCGGGACCGGGTATCGTCCAGAAACGCCACACGCGCCTGCCGGTTTTTGCGTCGTAGGCGTCGAGGAAGCCGCGCACGCCGGCCTCGCCGCCGCTGTGGCCGACGATGATCTTCCCGCGGATCGCGAGGGGTGCACCGGTGATGCAGTGGCCAACCTTGTAATCGGCGACCTGAGTGGCCCAGCGTTCGACGCCCGACTTCGCGTCAAGCGCGACCAGGTAGCTGTCGAGCGTGCCGACGTAAATCGTGTCATCCAGAATGGCGGCGCCGCGATTGGTGCGCCCGAATCCGATCGTCTGGAGATCGCGCGGAATGGGGCGCTCCCAGGTCCACAGGTTGCGGCCGGTGCGCGCGTCGACTGCCGCGGCGGTGTTGGGCCCAGTCAGGTACATCACGCCGTCGACCACGAGCGGCGAGACTTCCGTGCGCCCGTTGCGGTATTGATAGACCCACTTCACCCGAAGCCGCGATGCGTTTGCAGGCGTGATCTGACGCAGCGGCGAGAAGCGGTGGCCGGAGTAGTTGCCCGAGTAGGTGAGCCAGTTGCCTGGCTCAGCGGAAGCCTTGACGATGCGATCGAACGTGACTTGCGCCGGCGCCAGTGCGGCCAGTGAGAC
>JBOGMR010000300.1:0-3621 GCA_050746825.1 Bryobacteraceae bacterium
GATGGAGCGCGTCCTCGGGACCAAGGTGCGGATCGTCGGGAAGCCGGACAGTCGCGGAAAAATCGAGATCGAATACTACTCGGCGGAGGATCTCGATCGCATCTATACCGTAATCGTCGGCGAGACCGGCGAGTAAGAGCCGGGATCGGCCCCGGAGTGGCGAGGTACCCGAATTCCTCAGGTGCTATTTTTTTAGCATGTCTATTTTTTAAGCATATCGAGAATAGCGGACAGCGCACTGCGGATCTCGGGCCACGGATCATCGGCAAACAATTCCTGCTGCTTTGATGTCTTGCGCTTTTTGGGAGGGCCCTTCGTCTCGGCGATCAAGAACTGCCGCGCGCCTTCGATCGTGTAGCGGCGTTCATAGAGCAGGTGTTTGATTCGTAGCAGGAGCTCCACGTCCTTGCGACGGTACATGCGCTGGCCGGAGTCGGATTTTTTGGGTGCGAGCGAAGGAAACTCAGTCTCCCAATACCGCAGCACGTAGGGCTCGACGCCGATGAGCGCACTAGCCTCCCCGATTCGAAAGTACAGCTTGTCCGGAATTTCCGGAACAAGTTCCGCCGCAGGCTTCGCCATTCTCCCACTGTCATCCTACGGGATGCAATTGAATCGCGTCAACTCCTCCGCTGCTCCGCTACACAGCTACGGTTGGCCGGGCGGACGCCAAGGGCTCGGATTGAGTTCGCGCCGTCGGACGGGCCCGAGGGAATCAGCTCGCCGGTATCCTGAAGTATAATTGGCGCGGGATCGTTGGGAAGCAACAAAATGAACCGAATCCGCCGCATCGCGGGCTGCTCGATGTGTCTCTGGTCGCTAGCCTCCGCAAGCGATCTCTTCACACCCCTGCCCGCGGGCCGCGCAGCCCTCGAAAACGCCGCTCCTGCGACTGCTTTGCGTTCAATCGCGAAGAGGACCGCCGACTCTCCCCGCTCCCCCGTCATTACGACTTTCGCCGGAACCGACTGGATCTTCCAGAGCGACGGAAAGCCGGCCCTCGAGGCGCCGTTGTCGCAGCTCGAGCAGATGACCATCGATCCAGACGGAAACGTGGTGGGCGCCGATCCCAACAACGGAATCGTCTTTCGCCTTAATCGGGACGGTTCGCTCACGGTGTTGGCCGGAAACGGGATTCGCGGATTCTCAGGAGACGGCGGGCCGGCAGTCAGCGCATCGCTCTCGCTGCCGCGAAGCGTCGCGTACGATCATGCGGGCAATCTGTATATCGCCGACCAGGTTAACCATCGGATCCGGCGCGTGTCGACGGACGGCGTCATTTCGACCTTCGCCGGGACTGGCCGCGCCGGCAACACTGGCGACCAGGGTCCAGCGACTCAAGCAGCTCTCAACGCACCCGACGGCGTCGCGGCCGATTCCGCCGGCAACGTGTATATCCTCGACTTCGGGAACTTCCGCATTCGCAGAGTAACCCGCGACGGCGTGATCGCCACGTTTGCGGGCACCGGCCAGGCCGGGTTTTCGCGTGAGACCGGTCCGGCCACCGCCTTTCCCATGCGGCCACGTCGGGGACTGGCGGCCGACGCCGCCGGCAATGTCTTTATCGCCGATTTCGACAACCACCAGGTCCGGAAGGTCACGCCCGAGGGGGAGATCTCCACCGTTGCAGGTACGGGAATGCCTGGCCGCTCCGGAGACGGTGGACCTGCAACGGCCGCGATGCTGGCCAGTCCCGCGGGTCTGGCTCTGGATGCCGAGGGCAATCTATTCGTCGCCGATCTGGCGAACCATCGCATTCGCAAGATCTCCACGGACCGCACGATCTCGACTGTGGCGGGCCGCGGCGTGCGTGAGTATTCAGGCGACAACGGGCCCGCGGGCGAAGCCGGTCTGAGCGCGCCGATCGGTGTGGCCGTCGATCGCGCTGGAAACCTGTTCGTCGCCGACACCGGAAACTACCGGGTTCGCAAAATCGATCTCGCGGCAAACATAACCACGGTGGCGGGTAATGGCAGTTTTCGCAATGCCCCTCCGGGTACACTCGCGGAAAACGCGTACCTCGCCCAGCCTCAGGGTCTGGCCTTCGATCCTGGCGGGAACCTGCTGGTTTCCGATACTGCAAACTTTCGCATCCGGCGAATCCTCGCCGACCGTACGGTCGAAACGATCGCCGGGTCGGGGCTTGCGGGTTGCTGTGCCGAGGGTGGGCCGGCACTCGAAGACCTGCTCACGTTTCCTTCATTTCTTGTCGCCGATCCTCAAGGGAATATCTATTTCTCTGATTCCACGGCCGCTCGAATCCGGCGTCTTTCCAGCGCCGGTTTCATCACGACCTATGCCGGCACGGGGGTTTTCGGATATCGCGATGGCCCGGCGCGCGAGGCGCTGCTTGGACAACCGTTTGGCCTGGCCCTCGATGGTTCTGGAAACCTCTTCTTTGCTGACTCCGCGAACCACGTCATCCGTAATGTGTCGCCAGACGGACAGGTCACGACGATAGCCGGCAACCGTCAGGCGGGATTCTCAGGGGACGGACCCGCGCTCAGCGTGACTCTGAATGCTCCCAACGGCCTCGCGTTCGACAACGCGGGCAATCTTCTGATCGCGGACACGCTGAACCACCGCGTCCGCATCCTCAGCCCCGGAGGCAATCTGACGACGATGGCTGGAACCGGTGTAGCCTCCGGACCGCTCGGCGACGGGGGTCCGGCGACTCAGGCCAGCTTGAACGCGCCCATCGCTTTGGCCATCGACGCAACCGGCAACGTGTACGTCGCGGAGTTTGGCGGCAGTCGAGTCCGCCGCATCTCTCCGGACGGCGTCATTACCACAGTCGCCGGTACCGGCCAGAGGGGCTTTTCCGGGGACGGCAAGCCTGCCACCGAAGCGGCCCTGAGCTTTCCTTCCGACCTTGCCATCGACCGCGAAGGGAACCTCTACATCGCCGACGCCGGCAACAATCGCATTCGTCGGGTGCTCGCCAGTCCACCCGAGTTTGAAACGGCGCCGGCCTCGCTCAGCTTCTCCGCACGCGCCGGCGGCGCTCCGCCCCCGCCCCAACGGTTCACGATTCTGAGCTCGATCACAGGTGTTGCCTTCACTGCGACCGCGACCACTGTCGTGGGTGGAGACTGGCTGAAGCTGAGTGCGGCGACTGGTGAGACGCCGCGGCTGATTGAAGTCGCCGCAGACCCCTCCACACTCCAGCCTGGCTACTACGAAGGTTCGATCACGATCACCCTGCCCGATGCCACTCCTTCCAAGCAGCGCTTCCCTGTGGTCTTCAACGTCGGGCCGGGACTGGGGCCACAGATTTTCGTCGACAGGAAGAGCCTGTCATTTCCGCTGCCGCGCGGCGCCTCCGCCAGAAGCCAGATCGTCACTATCGCGAACCCCGGGGGCGGCACGCTCAACTTCCGCGCCGCGGCGGCGACAACGAGCGGCGGCCGATGGCTTTCCGTTTCGGCCGCCTCCGGTGAAGTCGTCCCGGCCAAGCCATCGATTCTCAACGTAACCGCCAATCCGCAAGGGCTCGCCCCGGGCACGTATTCGGGAACACTCTCGATCTCGGGTACAGGCGCGGCTGCGTTGACGATTCCCGTTCACCTGCTGGTCAGCGCAAACGATCGCGCGGTCCGCCTCTCGCAAAGCGGCTTGACT
>JBOGMR010000301.1:0-3494 GCA_050746825.1 Bryobacteraceae bacterium
CGGCGGAAGTTGCGAACGCCCGCATGATCCTGGCGGAAACCGACCACCGGCGCCCGGAGGCCGTAGCGCAGGCAGGCAAGGCTGCCGGCCGCGTGGAGGAGTTGCTCGCTCTCGGCGCGCTATCCGAAGTCGAAACGCCCCGGGCCGCCCAGGTGTTGTACAACGTCGCTCTGGCACACAAGAACATGCATTTGTTTGATGATTCCGCCCGGCACGCACGACGGGCGGCCGGGATTGCACGGCCGGCGCCGTCAGCGCAAAAGTACGTGGGACTGGCATCGAGCCTCATCGCCGACCTGCAGCGCATATCCGGTGATCTGGAGGGAGCGCTCAAGACCATCAGGGATGCGCGGCGAACTCTCGAGAAAGCCGATTTCGCGAGTGAGCCGGATCGCCGGTCGAGTCTGTTCGGTCCGCTTTGGCGCGAAGGCTGTATTCTCGGCGAGTACGACGACATCAATCTGGGCCGCCCGGGCGAAGCGATCGCCGCACTTCAAAAGGCTTCAGACTTGACCGACGAACTGGCGCGGAAGGACCCCGACGATGCCAGGAGCCGTATTCTCGTAGCCACTGCGAACCGCGAGCTGGGCGCGATCCTGTGTGAGCGCGAACCGAAGCGTGCGCTGGCTGTTTATGACCATGCCCTCTTGCGGCTCGGGGAAATCAAAAACAACAGCAAGGCCCGCCGCGAAGAGGTTACCGTGCTGGCCGGTTCCTCGTATGCGCTTCGCCGGTTGAATCGCCCGCTCGAAGCCCAGGAGCGCATCGATGCCGCCTTCGTCCGGTTGCGCAATGCCAAGGACTATCCCGCGCAACGGGTCGCGCCGGGCAGCGAGGTCGATCACGCTGTCCGCGCGTTGGCTGATCACCTCGCGGAAACCGGCAACCCGCAGCGTGCGGCCGAGAGTTATGCGCAGCTACTCGACCAGATCGTGGCCTCCCAGCCCGATCCTCAGAACGACTTGCGCCACGCAGTGAAACTTTCCGGCATTCACGCGGCGCTTGCGAGGCTCCACCGCCGCAACCAGCGCCCCGATCTGGCCCAGGCCTCCTCAACACAGCGAATTGAGCTGTGGCGCCACTGGGACCGTAGACTCCCCAATAACAAGTTCGTCCGCCTTCAGCTCGAATCGGCCCGCATTCACTGAGTTCGCGAATTTTCCATTTCAATCTCGCTTCACTCAATAGACAAGGATTGGATCAGCAAATCGGCGCCTGACGGCGATCGAAAGTTCTGGTCCGTATCCGGGCAAAGTGAACTTTCAGATTGAAAAAGGATACGTTATGACAAACTCTTTACGGAATCGAATTGCAGCCGGCCTTACCGCTATCACCGTTGTAGGGATAGCGCAAACCGCGTTCGGACAAACCCTGACAGTGCCACCCGTGCCGCCTGGACTTCAGGTGCCGGCGGGAAACGTGGCTTTCATGAAAGCCCAGGCGTCCGGCACACAGAACTATATCTGCCGGCCCTCCGCTTCGGGGCACTCGTGGACATTCCTCGGGCCGCAGGCGACCTTGTTCCTCACCTTCAAATGGATGAACAACGACATTCGGCAGCAAATCGCCACCCACTTTCTCAGTCCGAACCCGGCCGAGAATGGCCTGCCTCGTGCGACCTGGCAAAGTTCCCTGGACACCAGCGCCGTTTGGGGAAAGGGAGTCGCATCGTCCATCGATCCGAATTTTGTCGCATCCGGCGCGATTCCGTGGTTGCTGGTCCAAACGGTGGGTGCGCAGCCCGGACCGGCCGGCGGCGCTTTTCTCACGCGGACTACTTTCATCCACCGGCTCAACACTTCCGGAGGTGTCGCGCCCACGACGGGTTGTGGCGCGTCAAACGTCGGTGAAGCTGTTCTGGCGCCATACTCCACCGACTATTATTTCTATCAAGCCAACCACCCGATGTGAGCAAGCGGTTGAGGGGCTCGTCCTTCGACAGGTCGAGCGAGCCTGTCTAAAACACGGCTTGATACCAAGCTGCGGCTCGATTACGGCGTCTGCTCCACGGACGGCGCCCCCTCCTTCGCAAACCACAGGACCATCTGACCCCTCGGGCCGTGCGATTGCGACACCGGCCTTGGAGCCATCGGCGGAGGGCTGCAGCCGCACATCCGACATCCGTTCGTCGCGCTCGTCGCCGAATCGGAAGGGGCGGCTTCAATCCGCCATGGCACAACCGGTGGCGCGTCGCCCTGTGGCCGTTTGTGGTTGTACTGTCTCCGCCTCGCATCGTCACCACCGCTTTCTCCGGCAAAACCGTCCTCAGAAACGCTCTCGAGCGCCCGGTGCTCAAGATTTCCTTCACGCCGGCGGGGTCGCTCACCCACGTGAGCATTCCCCCGCCGGTGCGCCACACGTGCCCATCGACGAGCGTTGTGACTTCGCGGTCCATTTGCGGCCTGGTGGGCACGTGGAGGAACCACGTCTTGGCGGACTCGGGCCGCGCCGCTTCGACCCGATCGAAGATCGGGACGAGATCGCGCGCTCCCGGAATGTAAACGAATTGCCGCGTGACCTCCCGAATCTTCTCTTGGTGCGCGGGAACCCATCAGAGATTCTCGCAGTCGAAGTTCTTTGAAAGGATTCACCCCTACCCGGCATCTCTTCAAGACGAGGTATCTTGCCATGTTGCGAATCTCCACCGCAGTTCTACTTCTCGCTTCAGCCGCGTCCGCTGCCGAACCGAGCCTGACTATCTACAATCAGAATTTCGCCGTCGTGCGCGATACGATCCCGCTCGATCTGAAGCAGGGAATTAATACAATCCGTTTCACGGAGGCCACCGTGCACCTCGAGCCGGACTCGGTCATCTTGCGCGATCCAGCGGGCAGAATCGCCCTGAGGATTCTGGAACAGAACTTCAGGGCCGAGCCGGTATCGCAGGCGCTGCTGCTGTCTTTATTTGAGGGCAAGGAGATCGAATTCGAGGAACTAAACGGCGCCGGCCAAAAGCGCGTGGTGCGCGGGAAGATCATTCGCAGCGGCTTCACGCCGCATGCCAGGGGCATGTCGCAATACGGCAACCCATACGCCGCCTATCAGGCCGCCTACGTCCAATCCGGGGCCGGTCAGCCGATCGTCGAGGTGGACGGCAGGCTGCTGTTTCGACTCCCGGGCCAGCCCCTGTTCCCGGCGTTAGCAGACGATGCCATTCTCAAACCGGCGCTCGACTGGCGTATCCATTCCGATCGCGCCTCCAAAGTAAATGCGGAGCTGAGCTACGTGTCCGGCGGCATGAGCTGGAAGGCGGATTACAACATGGTCGCGCCGGAAAAAGGCGACACGCTGGATGTGGTCGGCTGGGTCACCATGGACAATCAGAGCGGCAAAGACTTCGCCAATGCCCGAATCAAGCTGGTGGCCGGCGATGTCTCCAAGATCCAGCCGCCACGAGAAGCCATGTTGGACCATCGGGTAGGTCTGGCCTCGACAGTTTCCGTCACGGGGCCGGTGGTCACCGAACGGACATTCGACGAATACCACCTTTACAC
>JBOGMR010000302.1:0-5623 GCA_050746825.1 Bryobacteraceae bacterium
TGCGAGCATTCCCTGAAGATCTACCGCTCATGCGTGCTTCGGTCGCTCCCGAGGATCTCTGAGACCTCGGCGAGTTGCCGCTGGTACACGAAACCCGAGCCCGCCGGCGAGCCCTGCTCATGCGGGCAAAACGAACTCACGAAAGGGGACAGACGATGTTACGTTCAATGATTCAAGCAAGTGTGGTTGCGATTCTGTCATGGCAGTTCGCAATTGCCTTTCCCAGCGGGAAGCCGGCAGGTCCCGGTCTCAACGGTTGGGCCGGCGAGGGAAGACTCGACGCCCTCCGCCCATCCTATAAAGAAAACAGGCAGCATTCGCGGCCCGGCAGACCGCCTCCGTGTCACCTCAAGCACTCCGTTCAATCGCCGGCGACCGTCGATCACAGCTTCGCATCTTCGCAGCGTGCTGGCGACCAGGACTGGGCGCGGCCGGAACTGCGCCACTGCGCGGTCTCGCAGCTCGCGGCCGGTGAAGTCCGGGACGTGTTGGAGCAGCCATTCCGGCTGCCCTAGCAACCCGGGGTAGCAGCCGACAGGCTGAATGCCTACCGCATCGTGGGTGGCGCAGGCGGTTTCGCCTGCGCCCTGCTTTACTACGGCCCGATCTTACCCAGCTCCCGTGTCAGCCAGGCCTTCGCCAGCTTCCAGTCGCGCATCACGCTTTGCGGCGAAATCCTCAGAGCCTCCGCTGTCTCCTCCACGCTCAATCCTCCGAAGTAGCGCAGCTCGATCACCTGCGCCTTTCGCGGATCCAACTTCGCCAATTCGTTCAGTGCATCATCGAGGGCAACCACCTCGCGGTCGCGCCCGGCCGATACATCGGGGATCTCGTCCAGATTGAGTGCCGTCGAATGCTGCACGGCGCGGGCGTGGCCTCCGCGTTTGGCCCTGCCGCGCGCCCGCGCGGCGTCCACCAGAATGCGGCGCATCATCTGAGCCGCGACAGCGAAAAAATGGACACGGTCCTGCCACCCGACATTGCTGGCGTCGACGAGGCGCAGATAGGCCTCATTCACCAGAGCCGTCGTCTGCAGCGTGATGCCCGATCGCTCCCCGCGCATATAACGGCGCGCCATCCGGCGTAGCTCCGCGTGAACTTTTGGAACCAACTGATCGAGGGCGGCCTGGTCGCCGCCGCCCCACGCCTTCAACAGGCGAGTGATCTGCCTGGACACATCCGCAGTCAAGGTAGCACCCCAGACTACATCCTAGCTGTTCCTCATTGCCGCGGGATCCTCGCTACAGTATTCTGAGAAGGTTCACGCGACCGAGGCTATGAGCCCAGAGCGCTGGCGGCAAGTCGAGCAGTTGTACCACGCGGCCTTGGAGCGCGATTCGGAAACACGCCCGGCGTTTCTGTCTGAGGCCTGCGCAAGCGACGCGGAGCTTCGCCGCGAGGTCGAGTCGCTGCTGGCGCAGGAGGACGTTGCGTTGCCCGAACTGGGAACCGGCGATCTGCTGGCTCCCGGAACACAGATGGCCACGTATCGAATCGAGGCTGTTCTCGGGCAGGGCGGCATGGGCGTGGTCTATCGAGCTCTGGATACCAAGCTCAGCCGCCCTGTGGCGATCAAGTTTCTTTCGCACGAGCTCGTCGATACCACGACTCGCCGGCGTTTCCAGCGCGAGGCGCAGATGGCATCGTCGCTCAACCATCCCCACATTGTGACCGTCTACGACGTTGGCGAATGGCGCGGACATCAGTACCTGGTGACCGAGTACATCGATGGCGGGACACTCGAGGACTGGGTTCGCGTGGAGACGCGGACTTGGGGTCAGATCGTAGAACTCCTGGTAGGAGTCGCTGACGGGCTGGCGGTTGCTCATGACGCCGGAATCCTGCACCGTGACATCAAGCCCAGCAATATTTTGGTGGGCAAGAACGGCTATGCCAAGCTCGCGGATTTCGGCCTTGCCAAGCTGGCAGGCGACGAGAGGAAAACTACACCAGGGGAGCTTCGAACGCAGCCGGGCATGGTCATCGGCACGGTTGCTTATATGTCGCCCGAGCAGGCCTCGGGCAGTCCACTCGACGCCCGCAGCGACATCTTCTCCTTCGGTGTGTTGCTGTATGAATTGCTTGCCGGACGCAGGCCCTTCGAGGGCGCCACTCACTTAGAGCTGTTGCAGACAATCATCCATCGCGACGCTGAATCGTTGAGCCCCGAGGTTCCGCCGGCCCTGCGTGTGGCGGTGGAAAAGGCGCTCGAAAAGGCTCCCGGTGAACGCTACCAGACCATGCGCGAGCTGGCCGTGGACATGCGGAGGCTCACCCGGCAAAGCGGAAAATCGGCGGCGCTGCCGGCCGTTGGTCCCGCGCACGACAGGATCTCTCGCGGGCCGAGCCGCAAGCTCGCGCTCCTGCTGGCGGGCCTGTCTCTCGCGGCCGCCCTGGGTTATTTGGGTTTCTCCAGCTTCCGGCCAAGGCCGCCGGCCGTGGCAGCTTCGGTCGCCGTGTTGCCATTCGCTGACCTCAGCCCGGCGCGAGATCAGGATCACCTTTGTGACGGCGTGGTCGATTCCGTGACCAATGCTTTGTCCAAGGTGCCTAACTTGCATGTAGTAGCCAGAACGTCCGCATTCCAGTTCAAAGGAAAGAGCGAGGACGTGCGCAAGATCGGCCGTCAACTCGGCGTGGGAACAGTGCTGGAGGGCAGCCTGCAGCGAACCGGAGAGCGGATGAGGATCACGGTTCAGCTTGTGAATACCGTTGACGGTTACCAACTCTGGTCGGAGATGTATGACCGGCCGATCAGCGATCTGCTCGCCATCCAGGACGACATCGCGAACCGGGTTGCCAGCACATTCCAGGTACGCCTGACAGGGAAGCCGGGCGCGCCGCCGGCAAAGCCGTACGATAACATCGAAGTCTACAACCTCTACCTGAAGGGGCGATACGGGCCGCGCAACGAGACTGCCATAGGCTACTTCCAGCAAGCGATCGCGAAAGATCCGCGGTTCGCCCCGGCTTGGGTCGGATTGGCCGAAACCTATGTGGAGCTAGGAGCGCTCGCGCGAGGCCGGCCCCAGGCGTTACTGGGAAAAGCCAAAGAAGCCGCGACGAAGGCGCTTGAGCTGGACGACAATCTCCCCGAAGCGCATCTGGCGCTGGCCAGGGTGAAAGCCATATACGAGTGGGATTGGCCCGGAGGTGAGCGCGAGTTTCGCCGGGCGCTGGAACTCAACCCGGGCCACGTCGAAGCCCGCATGGGCTATGCGACTTATCTGTCCTACATGGGCCGCTCGGCGGAAGCGATCGAGCAGATCGAAAGGATCCGGCTGTTGGATCCTCTGTCACCGTCCGCTGCCGGCTCCCAGGTGAGGATCTTCTTCCTCGCTCGACAGTACGACCGCGCGATTGAGCACGCTCGGGCGGCGATGGCGGCCTTTCCCGAAGCGTGGCAGACGGGTGAATACTGGCTGGGTCGATCCTACGCGGAGAAGGGCATGCTGGCCGAAGCCATCCTGGCTATGGAACAGAATCGGAAAATGCGGCCGGATCGCACCCAGGGCTTTGGCATGCTGGCTGTCGTGTACGCGCGCGCCGGGAGGAAGAACGAAGCGGCGATGCTGCTGGCGGAGGCCGAGAATCTCGCGAAGACAACCTATGTCTCACCCGTCAGCATGGCTCAGACCTGCGCGGCCATTGGACAGATGGATAGGGCATTTCACTTCCTCGATCAGGCGTATCTGGATCGGGACCACTCAATGGCGCTTCTCAAGGTGGAACCCGCCTTCGATCCTTTCCGCCAGGATCCCAGGTTTCAGGATCTGCTGAAGCGGGTGCGCCTGCAGTAAAGCGCCCCGAACGGCAGCGCCGGAAAAGCTGGAACAACGGGCTGCGATTCCTGCAACACGAAGTGTGAGTTCCTCGAACCGGGTACCTGCGTCCCAAAAAGATTTCAACGTCATTGTAGTTGTCTTCCGCGACTCTCGCTTACCCATGTGAAAGCGGACGTTCTAAACAACTGGACGTCGCAAGGATGAGAAAAGGAGATAAGAAGATGATTCGTCACATGATTCATGCCAGCGTTGTCGCGATTCTGTCGTGGCAGTGCGCCTACGCATCCCCACGCACGTGCTCCAACTACCCCTGTAAGGTTCCTAAACTAACGCACGCGCCAATCACTCAGCCGACTGTCGGCCCGGCGGGAGTCCTGCTTGCGGGAGTACCGGGAAGCTATCCGAGTCGTCCTACGATTCCAAGAATCGACAGGACGACCACAGAAGCGCAGGTCGCCGGTCGAACCGAGTCCCGCGAAGGCAAGCTCGTCGCCGGCGGCGGAATCCCGGGGACCAAATCGCGTCCCAAACTGCAGCCCACCAGTGACGCGACCGAGGCGCAAGCGACCGACGGAGGCGGAGTGAAGCTGTTCGCGGGGTATGGAGCGTGCAGCATACCCTCATGCAGGCCACGCCCGAAGGCGCACTGATTCTTCGCGTGGACTCCAGGCCCGACACTGGGTGACACTGAGACACAGTTTGCCCGGAAAATCAAAGGGCGGCAGCACGGCGCGCGAGCGCTGTTGCCGCCCTCTGCTCCGTGTGTACAGTGAATAGCCCTGCCGCGGATCTCTTCCTTACAAAATCAGAAAGTCGTTGTAGTTTTCCCTTCTTGTCCTCGCTTACCCGGGTGAAGTCAAAAGTCAACCGAACGCAGAAAGGAAAAACAAAATGTGCCGTCTATTGACCGTATTGACTCACGTTTCGGTTCTAACAGTTCTCTCGTGGAACCTCGCCCCTGCCGATACCAAACCAGGAAAGCCAGGTACATCACTGAAGCCCCGAATCGTGCTCGTGCCTGACGCATCCCTCGAGAAGAGTGAAGTGGGGACATCGGCGGTATCCCGCGACCGCGAAAGCAAGCCGTTCGCTGGCGGCGGAATCCCCGGATCGAAAACCCTGCCCAGACTGCTCCCCACCGGCGACGCGATCGGGGTGCAGGCGACCGAGTCCCCTGAAGGCAAGCTGATTGCCCGACCCTATGGTAGGCCTCCACCCTGCCACCTCAGGGTGATCGGTTCGGAATCTTCGAAGCCGGGGACGACAGAATTGTCCGTTTGTGCTATGACCCCTGGTGTTTGATGCCTTCCGAGGGGCGACAACTGAGCGGGCCGCTAAGCGTCCCTCCGTTGCTGCTCCTCAACTTCGCAACCGTACCAGAAAGAGGATTGCCATGAGGCTCATCGCGCGCTATTTCACCGCCCTGCTTGCAATCGCCGTAAGTGAAGCAGGACAGCCGCTGTCTCCGCAACTGCTGATCCCTCGGGCAGGCAAGCCCCCAATCCTGGAAGTGATCGAGGGAGGGCTTGCAATCACCGGTTTCCGGCAACGCGATCCGCACGATGGCGCTCCCGTCAGCCGGGATACAACCGCCTACCTTTCCTACGATGACAATACTCTGTACATAGCTTTCGTTTGTAAAGACAATCCCGCCGAAGTGAGGGCAAACTTCGCCAAGCGTGACGACGTGCTGGACAACGACCTCGTCGGGATCTACCTCGATACCTTCCACGATCGCCAGCGCGCCTATTTCTTTTTTGCCAACCCCCTCGGCGTTCAAGTGGACGGCATAAGGACCGAAGGCAAAGATGACGATCTCAGTTTCGACACGGTCTGGC
>JBOGMR010000303.1:0-17990 GCA_050746825.1 Bryobacteraceae bacterium
CGCGTGGAGTGATACCGTTCCTCGCGATCCTTCGCCATGCAGCGTTCGATCATCAGGCGAAGCGAGAGCGGGATCTCGACTTCGATACGCGGCGGATCGCTGCTGATGATTGCCGATAGCGTCTCGACGGGTGAGGCGCGGTCAAAGGGACGCTTGCCTGTAGCCATCTCGTAGAGAATTACGCCGAAGGAGAAAATGTCAGAGCGAATGTCCACCTGCTCGCCACGAGCCTGCTCCGGGCTCATATAGTGGACCGTTCCCAACACCGTCCTCGCCGCGGTGACCGGTAGGGTGACGGTCTCCTGCCCGGCAGAGACGAGTGGACCGAGTTGCTTAGCCAGGCCGAAATCGAGAATCTTGGGCCGGCCCTCGGGCGTGACCAGAATGTTCTCCGGCTTCAAATCGCGATGCGCGAAGCCGGCCTTGTGCGCCGCGGAGAGACCGTCGGCGATCTGGGTTGCGAGGTCGAGCAACTGCCGAACGGGAACAGGGCCGCGCTCGATAGTCTTGCGCAACGAGGCCCCCTCGACCAGCTCGAAGACAATGTAGGGCGGATCGCCCTCCAGATTGACGTCGAAAATGGCGACGATTCGTGGATGACTCAGCGCGCTGGCCGCGCGAGCTTCCTGGGCGAAGCGTTCGTGGCGTGCGGGATCTCCAAGTAATGCTGCCGGCAGGATTTTCAGCGCGACATCGCGGCGCAGGCGCCGATCGTGCGCCCGATAAACCTCGCCCATTCCACCGGCGCCGATGAGCGACCGAACCTCATATGCGCCCAGAACAGTGCCAGCCGGAATCATGATCTGGCCGCCGCGGCGCCGAGCCTGTCACGGAGCCGGTGCGTCTCAGTTCGGGCGGGCTTCCCGCTTCTTGGGTGTCTCTGATTCCTCGGTCTCATCCTCGTCGGGATCAAAATCATCTTCCGCGGCCGAGCTTCCGCTGGACCAGGCGCGCAGAGCGCCCGCAACTCGATCTTCAAACTCAACTGAAAACATTGGTGAATCTCCTTACTGGAGCCGCAGTAAATTTGAGGTTCAAGTATACTATGGCGAGTTCTGAGCATCAAGCTGTTTCCATGACAGGCTCTGAAACCACCGCGGAGGGCGTCGCGCAGCTTTTCGACGAGGCGTTCGAGAAGAAGGAGCGGCTCCCCAGAATCTTTCGCGTGCAAGTAGCCGAAGTCGAGGAAGACGGCAAGACGGGCGTCGCTCTCACGTGCAAGGGCGTGCGGTTGGGGGAGCCTCTGGTTGACTACACCTACGATGAAGACGACGGGTACCGCTATCACGATGCTCTCCATTTCGCGTTTGCGGCGTTGCTGGGATGGTCGCCGGTGACGCGCGCCCTCATGCGCCGGCGCCGGCGGAGCGTGCCGAAGATTTTTGAAGTCGAGGATGCGGGACGGGCAATCGCCGTCGAGGAGGGGATCGTGTTGCTGGTGCTGGATTATGTGCGGGGCCGCGGATTTGAAGGCGTGGAGCGCATCGATCCCGGATTGCTGCAGACGGTCAAGCGACTCACGGATCATCTCGAGGTCCGGGATTGTTCGGTATCGCAGTGGGAGCACGCGATACTGAGGGGCGTGGCGCTGTGGCGGGAGTTGATGGCACATCGCCGGGGAACGCTGCGTGGCAACCTGCATCAGCGAACAATCTTATTCGTTCGGACGGAGGAAATCGCGCTTGCGGTAAGGCAGTCCCCACAATAGAGCGGTGCGCGCGTAGTCCGCTGGACGATCGCAGTTGTGCCACAGGATGCGGTCACTCTTGGCTATGCGCCGGTTGGGCATGATTCGCCAAACGCCGTAAGCATTGGCGGCCTCCGGGCGTGGATTCGCCCGCTCAAATATCCGGTTCGCCTCGCACGCGGATTGATGCAACTCCCGCGCGAGGTCGTGCAGGAAATACTCCACCCACGTTGGATTCTTCTCCGTCACAAATGCATGCATCCTGCGCAGAACACATTCCCGCGCCCAGGCGCCGACGTGGAATCCGACGCACTCGGAGCGTAAGCCGAAGTCGTAATGCATGCAGCGTTGGCCAAACGTGGCGTACTGACTCTCCCAGGCAAGAGCGCCGAGCTCCGCTGTCCAGTCGTACAGCGGGATGAAGCGCCGCGACATTTTCGCCAGCAACTCGAGGCCTCGACGCCGCGCCCAATCGAGGCCTTGAGCGCATGAAGACATATCGCCGAACTGTATCCCGAGGGGCTCCCCGGCCGAGTGAAACTCCGCTCCGTATTCGCCGCACAAATCGCGCAACTCGGAGGCTTTGCCGCTCGCGTCGTCATGGACGAGAACCGGAACGTGTGGGTAATTGCGCCGCCGCGACTCCAGAGCCAGATGTACATAGGGCACGGCGGCGAACGTGCCGATCGCCAGGCCAGTCGCCGGTGTTGGGGTATCGAAAATTCGCGTCAAGCCTGACTCGTCCACATCATGATATGTTAATCGGGACCTGATGAAAGCCCTCATAGCGGCCGGCGGCGGCGTCGGCGATATTGTGCGCACCTCTCCGCTCATCCGAGCGATGTCGAAGATGGGTTGGCACGTGGATGTGCTCTTCAGCCCGGAATATCCGGAGGCGATCACGCTGTATGAGGGGACGCCTGAGATCGGCCGCATTTTTCACTTTCCCGTTCCCGGAGACCGTTATCCGTTGTTTGGCGGCAGGCTCTGGGACACTCAGGAGACTCCCAGGTTTGAGCGACTTGTCCCGGAAACCTACGATCTGGCGGTGATCAAGAGCCGCAACCCGCACGTCAAGCGTCATGTCAAAGAGATTGTCCGCGCGTCGCGGTTCATCTGGCCTTCCAAGACCGCGGTTCTCGAAGGCGACTCGTATTTCATTACGCGGGTGGCTGCGAAGCTCGGCTGGAACGGCGCGATGCCTCCCCCGTTCGTTCTCGATTCCGGGCGCGATTTCAATCTTCCACCGGGCGCCGTCGCGATTCATCCCGGATGTAATCCGATACGGCACTGGAAAAAGTGGCATGGTTTCGCCGAGTTGGCCCGCATGTTCGAGCACGTGGCCGTCATCGGCTCCACGGATGATGAACAGATTGACCGAACCTACTTCGGGGAGCCGTTCGCGTGGCCTGAACACGTGATCGATTTCACGGGACGTCTCAGCCTGCTCGACACGGCGTCTTTGCTGCGTCAATGCCGCCTGCTGGTTTCGAATGACTCCGGGCTGATGCACCTGGCGGTAGCCGCCGGCACGTTGACCTTCGGCATCTTCGGGATCACGAGCCAACGGCGTGAGGCCATGCCGGTACCGCATATGCACGCCATCACGAAGGGACTCGCCTGCGAGCCCGCCTGCCGCGAGCAACCGCTTTTCCGCAAGGACTGCGATTTCCATCTCGAGTGCATGAAGACGCTCACGGCGGCGGAGGTGTATCAGCGGATTGTGGAGATACTGCCGCCGCTGAGATCGAACTATCCCGGACTGAAAAACCAATTCAGCCGGTCCGTCATTTGTTGATTGCTCTCACCGATGAATTGTAGAACCTGCACTGCGGCTTGCGGGTTTTCGCACACGAACGAAACAGACCACACCAGGTCGCCGGCGTTGACCGAAAAGCTGCCGGTGAAGGAAGTAAGACCGGCGATTCCAGTCATGGTGTAGGTGTAAGAGCCGGCCGCAGACGGCGTCTCGAGCGTTTCGGTAATGGTGCCCAGCGTTCTCGTCGTACCATTCACCTGGTAAGTCGTCCAGAAGGGCTTCTCGAACTGACAGGCGTATTCAGCCAGGGCAGTCTCCATGGACGCGGGAAACTCCCACTTGTTCTCGAGATGAACCGGCTGTGAAGTCACCTGAAGATTCAGAGGAATGTAGAGCTCACCGAAGACCAGGCACGACAGCGCATCATTGTCCATCGCGCCCAGCGTGTACTTCACCAGCCACCGCCCATTTGCCGAGCCACGCGTGCTCGTCGAGTTGACCGAAGTCTGTAGATTCGTCCTTTCCGCGAAAGTCGAAACAATCGGATTGGCGCCCTCACCTAAAGTCAGATTGCCGCTGAGGGTGTGCCCGTAGTGGCCCAGATCGCCGAGCCACTTGGTGGTCAGCACCGGCATGCGTTCGGCAAAGGAAATCGCCGAATCCACTTGCTGTTGAGTCTCGGCGGGAAAACTCCTGGACAGCGCGTCCGCCAAAGCCCCAACCCTGCCGGCGACAAACGTCGCGGCATTGTGAACCTTCTCGTGTTCCTCGACCGGAACCCAGTCGGGAATCTGACTGACGTTTCCACCCCCGCACGGCCAGCGCGCGGAATACAGTCGCTGGATCGGCGTCATGTCGAGGAAGCTGAGATCGCAATTGAAGACTTCGCGCTGGAGCAGCAACTCGGGTGACGCGGCCTGAGTATCCTGTGGAGGCGGATCGGCCAGCACGGCAAGAATAAACGGATCGATCGGCTCGCAGTCCTGCCAGACGACATGGTTCAGGCCGTGCAAGTACGGCATGACTCCGTCTTTCGATTTCAGCAGGAGGCGAATGCTGCGGTTCGCACCTATAATGCCGGAGGCCGTGAGAGTATCGAGTTCATACAGGCCGCTGAGCGTAAGGTCGCGGGAGGAACCGGGCGCCAGTACAGCGGGCTGCACTGCCGGAAGCGGCGTGTAGCCGGCCCGCGCGCCGCTGGCGCCCGTCACCATGATGGACGCTTCCACCAGATTAACTCCGATGGCAGGCAGGTTCTCGCGCGGTTCGCGCAATATGGTCTTGTCCCACGCGAATTCCTGCCAGACCAGCGCGCGATCGAGCTTGCGGTCGCCGTCGGCGGCGTGCAGCAGGTTCGTACCGGTGCAGCCGGCCTCTTCGCCCGGCGGGTCGAAATCCATCGCCAACTGGATCAATTGCCAACCGGAGAACCGGAGCCGTAGAACCAGAGTTTCCGCGAAGAGCGGCTGCTGCGGCTGCCCCGGAGCCGGCGGGAGCGAGGGATCCTCCTCATAGGCGCTCCCGCGCTGGTGCTCGCGCAGATAATTCAGACTGGGCATGTGGGCGGAGTAGCCGCCTCCAACCCGAAAGTCGAATTGCATCTGGAACTCCTTCAGCCGCGACAGTGCGTTGATCCGGGTCCAGATCATGTCTTTGCTGTTGGCAGGCAGGCCGGCGCCCGCAATCACCCTCTTCTGCTCTTCTGCCCAAGCTCCGATCGACGAGAGCACGCGCAGCGCAAGCGTATCCTGGTGCTCTTTGACCTGAGCCGTTGTCTCCCCCGACGTGTAAAGTTCCGCGAGCTGTCGCGCGAACACCGGCAGCGCCGGAAGCCCGCCTGGATCCTGGCGGAATAGCTGCTGGCGATCGATTGGGAAAAAAGATGTCAGCTCGAGCATCGGGCGGATACCGGTCGACATCAGCGGCCATGTGGCCAGCGACTCAATCGCGACGCGCCTCCGCTCGTCCTGCTTCCAGTCCTGGAATTCATACATTCGCGACAGCCAGGCGATCAGAACCAAATAGCACGCGTTGAATTGGGCCGGCAGGTCCGCGGTGAACCTGGCAAGCTCCACATGTCCATCGAGCTCAATCGGCTGCCGCCAGGCCCTGAATTCCTCCCCGCATGGGCCGGCCATCCGGCGCTCGCGCCCGAGCTCCACCATGATCATGGCGAACCTGTAGATGTGTGAACTGCGGAGAACCTGCAGGTCGTTGAACCAGGGAGGCTGAGCGCTGGCAGGTCCTTTGATAAGTTCCAGGAAACTTCGGGTCCCTCCGATTTTGCTCGCCTGGTCCAGCAAGGCGCGCGCGCGATTCTCAAAGTTCGCTATGCCCTCGCCTTCCGTCACAATCTCGTAGATAATTCGCTCGACATCCTTGATGTTTTCGATGGGCGCCGAGAAGTTTTCAGAAATCACATTACTGAACGCCGCATTCCGCGGGCTCGGACCTGCGCCGATGCTTCCCGCAGTCGACGTCTGGAACTCAGTCACGAGGACCGCATTGGTGCGCTGTACCCAGCCGTGCGTGAAAGCTTCCTCAAACAACGGCAAGATGCCTTTCAGATAAAGGTCGACGATCGATTGAAACCTGGGCAGGTTGTCCGCCGGCTCATCGATTGCGGCGTCCAGCATGGAAACCGAATCCGCTCCGGCCGGGGCGACCGCGTGATCCATGCCGGGCAGAGGTGTCAGTTTAGATTGGAGCTCATTGAGTTGCTCCTTCAACTCCGCACGCCGCGCGGGATCCTGCACCTGGTACAAAATGGTTTCGAGGTGCAAGTCCGCCTCGAATTCGTACAACTCGTCGAGCAGTGCAGTCACCTGCGGACCGAAGGGATTGGCGTCTTGCAGCCAATCGCCCGACTCGAACAGAACAAACTGCCGGACCGTTTCAGGAGTGAGCGGTGCAACCCGTATCGCCACGCCCTCCTCTTTCTCCGAACTGCCCTCCCAGATCCGCTCTCTCCAGTCGGGAATCACCCAGTCGCCGCTTTCATCTCGCGCGGGAAGTTCAAAACACGGCGCTTCCCCCATCAGGCGGAGCAGACACTGGACATAGTGCACATGCCGCATCTCCTCGCGTGCCGCTGTGAGAATGCTCTGTTTCCAGGCGCGCGTGCGCTCGAACTGAATGGCTCGCCGCCGGTTCTCGCTTGCCCCCGCTTCGGCGAATTCCCATGGCATGCTCTTCAATGAGCAGGCGGCGTACAGATACGCAACCAGCAGGGAATGCTCAATTTGAGCGGCCTGGTGCAGCAGATCCACCAGCATCTTCCGGCTCTTCTCGTTCACGTTCATTTTGATCTCGTCCATCGTAACCCGCGGCGCGAGCTGTCCGAAACCTCTCGATCAGCAAGTTTTTCGTAGAATCGCTTCCTCATGACCGCGGCTGAGGAACTGGAGAAGGAAAGCTCAACGGGATTGATCCGTATTCGCGGCGCTTGCAGTGGGCATCGATTCGAAGCCACTCGCTTACTTTGGCTCCAACTCCGGGTGTTGCGCGGCCCAACTCAGATACTCGTTAACCGTGTAAAACGTCTTGTGCCGGTACAGACGTCCCTTGTCTTCGACCAGGCCGGACCAATTGTAGCTCCAGGAATCACCAGTCCGTTGCATCCATCGGGAAAGCCGCTTCTCCATCTCGGCCTGAATACCGGCCGCGGCGCGCTCACCCACCAGGTTCTTCGCCTGGTACGGATCGTTCTCGAGGTCGTACAGAACCCAGGCTCTGCCGCGGAACCGCGCATAGATGTACTGTGCCGTTCGAACGCCGCGCCAACCGTCCTCGGTGCCGTCGCCTTCGTAGGGACCAAAAATCTGCAAGAACGCGGAATCGGGACCGCCGCGGCTCGCTCCGAGAGCAACGGGCGTCAGGTCGCTTCCCTGCGTGCCAGGCGGCGGCTTGATACCGCAAAGGGAGAGCAAGGTGGGCGCGAAGTCGACGTGTGAAAACAGAGCGTCTGTCCCCTGTCGGGCCTTCAGGCGGCGAGGATAACGGAGGATGCCGGGGATGCGGATCGATTCCTCCCAGGGCTTTCGCTTGAGCCGCAGCCCATGCGAGCCGAGCATGTCCCCGTGATCGGATGAAAAAAGAACGATTGTGTCCTCCGCCATACCGAGTTCACTGAGCGTGCGCGACAATCGGCCGATCTGGTCATCCACTGCCGTGGTGGCAGCATAATAAGCCGCGATCTGCGCTGGTCCCGGCACATTCGGCGCGGCTTTCTTCCAATTCGGCCGCATCGTCAGCTTCGCCGGATCGTACATTTTCATGTACTGCTCTGGTGCGCCGTAGGGGTCGTGCGGCGGGCCCATCGCCACGGACAGGAAAAACGGCCGCCCGTCCTGCTTGCTTTGCTCGAGAAAATCGATGGCGATGTCGGTCCAACCCTCCGCCTCGAATTTCTTCATTGGAATCGGTTCGGCGTTGTCACGGAAGTAGTGCGTATTGAAGTGTTGATGGCTGCATTCGTTCGCGGCCCAGAATTCAAATCCCTGCCGCCTCGGACCGGGAGGCACGAAGCCCGGCAGCCGCGGTCCGCCGTCCAGATGCCATTTGCCGATGAAGCCGGTGCGGTAGCCTTCTCGGGCGAGAACTTCGGCGATGGTCACTTCCGATTCGCGCAGACGGAGATCGTTGGCCACCATCCCATTCCTGTGCGCATACTTGCCCGTCAACATGACGGCGCGCGCCGGGCAACACACCGGAGTATTTGCCACCGTGTTGCGGAACAGCACCCCCTCGCTCGCCAGCTTATCGAGATGAGGTGTGCTGATTTCCTGGTTGCCGTAGCAGCCGACGGACTGTGCCCGAAGCTGGTCGGCGAGAACAAGCAGAATATTCGGCCGGCGCTGCGGGGCAGGGTTCTGCGCCCGCGACGACGACGCGGCAATTTCGGCGATGAAATCGCGGCGTCTCACGATTCGGCCATGCTATCACGCGCGGCCGCGGCCGATGTACTCTGGTCGAGTGATCACACGAAGAGATTTCGTGAGGCGCGCCGCCGCGAGTGCCGCGGCCGGCCCTTATGTGATCTCCGGACAGTCCCGGCGGGCGAATCTGCTGTTCCTCATGTCCGACCAGCATCAGCGCGAGGCGTCGGGCTGTTACGGCAGCCAGGAGGTGAAGACTCCGCACATCGACCAGATCGCGTCGCGTGCCGTGCGCTTCGATCGCACCTACTGCCAGGCGCCGGTCTGCGTGCCGGCCCGCGGCTCTATCCTCACGGGCCGCTATCCGCACGCCCACGGCGCCCGCATTCTTGCCGACCCGCTGCCCGAAGAGGCGCGCACTATCGCGCACTTCTTCCGCGATCGCGGCTACGTCACCGGGGCGATCGGCAAAATGCACTTCGTCGATGAATCCCGCCGGCACGGGTTCGACCACCGGCTCTACGAAGCCGATTTCCAGCAGACGCTCACCGCCGAAGAGCGTGAACAATTACGCCGCGATCAAGGCGGCGCTGACGCGGTTGCAGGGCGTCCCTCGGGTCTGCCCGCCCGGTTCTTTCAAGACAATTACTACGCGGAAGAGACCGTCAAGTTTCTTCGCGAGAACCGTAACCGGCCTTTCTGCCTGTGGAGTTCTTTCTTCATGCCGCACACGCCGCTTGTCCCTATGCGGCAGTTCTACGATCGATACGATTTGTCCAAACTGACTCTGCCGCAGCGCCCGGCCGACGATCTGGCCGGCGGCTTCGAAGGCCACTGGATCCGGGCCAAGGAGCGGGGCTGGTATCAACAGACTGACGGCCAGCTTCGCCGCTCGCTGGCCGGCTATTACGGCAACATCAGTCAGATGGACGCCTGTGCCGGTCGTGTCTACGACGTGCTTCGCGAGCTTGGCCTCGACAAGAACACTGTAGTCGTCTACACATCCGACCATGGTGAAATGGCCGGCGCGCATCGCATGTGGACCAAACACAACATGTTCGAGCAATCCGTGGCCGTGCCGCTCCTGATCAGCATGCCGGAGCGCATGCAATCCCGCACGTCACGCCGGGAACTGGTGGAGCACATCGACCTGTTCCCCACGCTGGCCGAACTGTGTGGACACGCCGCGCCCGAAGGAATCCACGGCCGGAGCTTCGCCGCTCTCGTGCAGGGCCGTCGCCACACGCAACGGGAATACGCCTACTCTGAATACTACTTTTGCCATAACGTGTTCACGAGGGATGACCGCTATGTGGGTAAACCCCCGATCCTCATGGTTCGAACCGACAAATGGAAGCTGAACTCACTGAGCTGGGGCCGCTCCGAGCTGTTCGATTTACAAAAGGATCCAGGCGAATTTCGAAATTGCATCGACGACAGCGGCAATGCCGGAATCGTGAAGGAGCTCACGGCAATCGCCCGGCGTATGTTCGCGGCATAGTCCCACGCACCTTAGCTCAACCTGGCCTTCAGCATCGTGTAGGAGTGGGGCGGAAAGCTGTACCGCAGCTTGCGGCCGTCGGCAGACGCCGATTTCTCCACCGTCTTCACCGTGGTCTTGTCAAAATCGTTCGCCGCCTTAATATCCGGACCGTTCACTTCAGACACGGCAACCGGGCCTGCAAACTGCTTGTCCTGCGTTTCGAGCTCGGTCTCAATCGCCTGGTCCCGATGACGGTTGACGACGTTGATGACCAGCGTGCCATTCTCGTAGCCCGCCGAAGTGTCCAGATAGGGCACGTCATCGAACCGCGTGCTTTTGTATTTCGGGCTGTCCAGGTGCAGTTGCAGCGCCTTTCCCTTAGTGTTGTTGGCGAACAACTGAAGCGGGTAATAGATGGTCTGGAGGAACAGACCCTTCTCATTGGTGAAGATGGGCGCGATCACGTTCACCAGTTGCGCCATGTTCGCCATCTTGATGATGTGCGCGTGATTCACGAACGAGTTGAGGAACGTCGCCACCACCAGAGCGTCTTCGAGGTTGTAGCGTTCTTCCAGAATTCGCCGGCCGCGCTGCGTGGCCCCGCGCGCGCGATACCAGACGTTCCACTCGTCCCAGGCGATGTAGATTTTGCGGCGCGGTGTCTGACCGGCAACGGCGCCGTCGATCACCCCTTCGGTGACTTTGATGCGCTGGTCGAGATCGACCGAGTTGGCCATGAAGTCGCCGAAGTTGTTGGCTTGATTGCCGACGTACATGTGGATCGCCAGGTAATCGGTATGGTCACGGAGATATTCCATCACGGTGCGATTCCAGGAGACCCAATCGACGCCCGGGCGGAAGTTCGAGGCGCCCGCGGCGATCAGCTTGATCTTCGGGTCGGTCCGCTTCATCAACTTGGCGGCTTCGAGCGCGAATGCGCCGTAATCGGCGGCGCTGCGATGGCCCATCTGCCACGGGCCGTCCATTTCGTTTCCCAGCCCCCAGTAGGGAACCTTCCAGGGCTCGGCACGGCCGTTCTGCTTGCGCAGCCGTGTCATCGCGGTGTCCTCCAAAGAATTACAGTACTCGACCCACTGCTGCGCGTCCGTCCAGGCGCCCGTGCCCAGATTGCAGCAGATATACGATTCGGTCTTCAGCAACTCGGCGTATTTGAGAAACTCGTGAGTGCCGAAGCGATTGCTTTCGACGGTTCCCCAGGCCATTTCGAGCCGGGGAGGGCGCGTGCCGCGCGGCCCGATTCCATCCTTCCAGTGGTAGTTGGAGGAAAAATTCCCTCCCGGCCATCGCAACTGAGTGACGTTCAGTTTGCGCACGGCTTCCAGCACGTCTTTGCGAAAGCCGTCCGCATCGGAGAGCGGCGAGCCCTCATCGAAGATGCCGCCATCGATGCACCGGCCCAGATGCTCGATGAAGTTCCCGTAGATTTTGGGATCGATGTCGCCGATCACCCGTTCGGTATCAATCTTGATGCGCGCGCGCAGCGGCGCCGGCTGGGCTCGCAGGATGAACGGCGCGGCCGCCAGTGAGCCGGCAAATGTTCGTCTGGAAATCTTCATCAGGCCTCCCTCAGAAAGCGCTTGCAGCTCTTGTACACGTCGATTGTACGTTGTCGTCCGCGCCCGGTCAATGTGTATCTATTGAGCAGAGCGCTCGTGGGACTGGCTGGAACATGCGCCAGGCACAGGCTGCCGGTAACCAACTGAACGCGAATAATGATAGCCCTTGCATTTCTGCGCTTCTTCGTTATATAAAGGCTACGCTGTCGAGTTGAGGGATCCGGACGGCGCCGGCCGCTCACGACAAGCCAGAAGGGAGAGGTCCATGTCGAGTCGCGCAAGCCAATGTTTGATTGCGCTGGCCGTGCTGCCAGTGGCCGCCAGCTTCCCTGTTCCCTTGTGGGGACAGTTCACCAGTCAGATCGAGGGTACCGTCATGGATCCGAGCCGGGCGGCGATCCCCAGCGCCAAGCTGACGCTGCTCAATACCAACACCGGCATTGAGACGAACGTGGTCGCGGGTCCGGCAGGTTACTTCCGCTTCGCGTCATTGCCTGCATCGTCGTTTAAGGTGACAGCAATCGCGCCGGGCTTCCGGCCCACCGAGGTCTCCGACCTCCGGTTGGAGGGCGGCGAAACCAGAACGGTCAACATTACCCTGGAGGTGGGCGCGACATCGTCGGCTGTGACCGTGGCGGCGGAAGCATCCGCGGTCGAATTGTCTGAAGCCCGCGTGTCGAGCGTGGTGGAATCGCGGCAGTTCAACGAGCTGCCGCTGCTCGGCCGGAACCTTTTCGGCCTAGTGGCGCTGACACCTGGAGTCACCGGTACGACGGGTCTCGCCGACGTCTTTGGCTCCGAGCAACAGGTCAACGTGAATGCGGCCGGCCAGCGCGGGGAGCAGAACGGCTACGCGGTCGACTCGGGTAGCGTAACTTCCATGGTGCGACACGGCCGCGTGAACCTGCAGCCGAACTCCGAGTCCATCCAGGAAATGCGCGTGTCCGTCAACAACTTCTCGGCCGAGCAGGGTAACGACGCCGGCGCCAGCATCAACGTGGTAACCAAATCGGGCTCCAATAACTGGCACGGCAGCGCGAGCTGGTTCCACTGGAATAACAAGCTGCACTCGCGAAACGTCATTCAGACCTCGCTGCCGGTGTTTCGCAGGAATGAAGGGGCGGCAAGCCTCGGGGGTCCGATCGTCAGGAACCGGACGTTCATCTTCGGATCGTATGCCCTGCTGCGCCAGAGCACGGCCGCCGGCGGCGCCGCGACGGTGGAGACTCCCGAGTTCGTGAACTATGTGGCGTCCCGATTCCCAAACAACAAATCGACCTTACTGATGCAGAAGTTCAAGCCGGCAGCGCGTCCCGTTCAGAACTTCCGCACCGCGGGTTTCTACGCCGGCGTGAATTGCGCCGGACAGGGCGATATCCCGACGCCGATCGGCACTCTACCTTGCAGCATGCCGCTAACCGGCGAAGGCATCACTGGCTACACCTCGCCTCGCAGCGGTTACCAGTGGAACACCCGCATCGACCACATGCTCACGTCGAACGACCGGCTCTATTTCAACGGCTACCGCAATAGTGAGAAGTCGCGCTTGGGCTCCACCACGCGGCCCGATTTCAACGTAGAATTTCCGATTCTCAACTGGTACGGAAACGTCAACTGGACGCGCACGATATCGCCCGCGCGGATCAACGAAGCCCGCGTCAACGTGGTCCGCGTCCACGGCGAGATCTATTGCGCCCAATGCGACATCCCGTCCGGCATCAACGTCACCGGTGCGATGTCCGGCTGGGGTTCCGGCGGTCCCACGCCGTTCATTCAGAACAACTACCACTACAATGACGTGCTGAGTTGGATCAAAGGCACTCACTCGATGAAGATGGGCTTCTCGCTCTCTAAGCTCCAGAGCAACTGGAAGCCGACCGCCAGCTATCAGCGCCCCAACTACACGTTCAACAACATTTTTGACTTTACACTGGACACGCCGTTCTCGCAGGGTAATATCGGGCTCAACCCGGTGGACGGTTCCGTTTACACACCGGACGTCGCCGAGCGCCAGACAGTAGTCTCGGCCTTCTTCGAGGACAGTTGGAAGGTTACCAGGAATCTGACGGTCACGCTCGGCCTGCGCTGGGAGACCTACGGGAAAGTGGGCCAGGCGACGCTGGGCAACAACGTCGAGTTTCGCAGCGGGAACGACTTCCGCAGCCGGATTGCGGATGGCAAGAACGTCACCAGCGAGAACATCCTGAAGAGCGCCGACAACAACAACTTCGCTCCGCGCATCAGCTTTGCGTGGGATCCGGCTGGCCGGGGCAAAACTGCCATCCGCGGCGGCGCCGGCATCTTCTACGATTTCCTGCCGTCGCAGCTCTATGGCGGCGCTCACTACACGCCTCCCATCTACATGATCATCACGGCGTCTCAGCAGACGGCGCCGCTGCTGCCCCGTTACGAGTTCGGCAAGTCGGCCTCGGACCCCTATCAGTTCCCGCGGCCGCTCGGCCTTGAAGGCGTCATCGGTCTGGATGCGCGAAATGGCTCGTCATTTGCGCGGTCCAACATCGTCTGGATCGACCCCAGCCTGCGGAATTCGTACACCTACAACTATTCGTTCGGGGTGCAGCACGCGTTAAATTCGACCTTAACTTTCGAAGCCAACTACATTGGCAACACGGGCCGAAAGCTGTACTCGAAGTACAACGTCAACCGCTACACCGGCGACCTCATCGAGAACAACGGTGTGCTGAAGCGGCTGAACCCCAGCTTCGGCAATATCGACTATTCACAGTCAAACCTGGGCTCTATTTACCATGGCGGTACCTTCGCGCTGCGACAGCGCTACTCCAACGGTCTGCTGTTCCAGGTGGCTTACACCGCCGGCAAGGTGATCGACTACGGCTCCAGCTTCAGCGGCGGCGCGGTGAACCCGATCGATACCACCAACTGGAGGCCCGAGCGTGGCCTGGCCGATCATCAGGTGGGTCAGAAGCTGGCTCTCAGCGCGGTTTGGGAAGTGCCGGGACCGGCCACGGGCGTCAGCCAGGCAATCCTCGGCGGCTGGCAGCTCTCCGGCATCGCCATCCTACAGGCTGGCCGGCCTCATTCGATTACTTGCAGCACGCCGTTCCGGCCTGTACGCACCAACGGTGTGATCACCGGCAATACCGGCTGCGACTACAACGCGGATGGGGTGACGAACGATCGTCCCAACGCTCCTTCCTGGGCTGCCGGGACGATCGCCGGCCGGTCCACCAGCGAACGGTTGACCGGTATCTTTGCCCGGAGCGATTTCCCGGCGCCGGCGCTCGGCGGGCGCGGAACGCTCGGCCGCAACACTTACTTCAATGCGGGTCTGGCCGACACGAATTTCTCGCTGGCGCGTAATTTCCATATCCCCTGGTTTACCGGTTCCGAGCCGGCGAACCTGCAAGTCCGGGCTGACGCGTTCAACGCCTTCAACCGGGTCAACCTCGGAGGTATCGTCAGCAACATGGACAGCGCGAACTTCGGACGCGTAACCTCCGCGAGCGAAGGGCGGCGCTTTCAGTTCGGTCTGCGGCTGTCATTCTAAAGACCGGCATTCGCCGGCATCACGCCCCGCGGCCCCGGGCCACCGATCGCGTATTTGTTATATCGTGGCGCCATGACTCGACGCGTTGCACTGCAAACGCTGGCCGGCGCGGCGGCGGCCGCGGGACAAACATCCCGCCGCACAGAATTCCAGGTTGCGTGCATGACGATTCCCTTCCAGCAGTTTTCATTCGAGCGCGGCGTGAAGGCTGTCGCGAGCGCGGGATTCCGGTTTCTGGCGTGGGGACCGAATCAGACCGGCTCAGCCAAGCGGCGACTCGACACCATCGGTCTTGACGCAGGAGTAGAGCGCGCCCGCGAACTCCTTCGCATCAGCCGTGATTCCGGGTTGGAAACGGTGCTGATGTTCGCTTCTTTTTATCCGGAGAATCCCGGCGCAGTGGATGCATACAAGAAGCGAATCGATCAGGCGCAAGCGGCAGGTATACCGAACCTGCTGGCATTCGGTTCGCCGAAGTCGACCGGAGAGCACCGCGCGGAGTTCGTTCGAACATTGCGTGCAATTGGCGATCATGCGCGGCAGGCCGGCGTAGCAATCGCGGTGAAACAGCACGGTGGCGTCACTGCCACCGGCGAACTCACAGCGTCAGTCGTTCGCGAGGTGAGCCATCCGAGTGTCGTGGTGTTTTACGACGCCGGAAACACGTGGGGGTACCCGAACGTCGACGCCAACCTCGACTTTCCGAAATGTGCGGCGATGACCCGCGGATTCGCTATCAAAGATTTCCGGTCGTACGGAGGCCAGCGCGTGGTCTGCGGTCCCGGATTTGGGCAGACGGATCACTACGCAATGCTTGGGTTGGTTGCAGGCAACGGCGGGAAAATTCCGCTGTGCTGCGAGACAGTCGCCGAGCCGCTGGTTCCGCGGAGCGAGACACCGGAAGCCGTGGAGCCGCTGGCGCGGAGGGCGAGAGAGTTTTTGGAAACGGTGATTCGCGGCGTGACGGCGAGCCCGCGCGCGTGAGCCATGCGAGCGCACCATTCAAAGCGCCCCTAACGAAGGCAGTCGGCGAGAGAACTACAGCGGCGGACAGAGTTCAATGCCTGCGGCGCCTCTCCATAGACATTCACCTTGTCCGCCAAAAGAGCCGCACTCCCCGGAATGTCCGTATACCGCAGAACGTTCAAGTAGTGCGGCCCCTGCCGGTGCGATGCAGGGGGCGAATTCAGAATCACGCGTTGCACTTTCCGGTCGAGGAGCGCCGCGTACATCGCGTTGACGCCCATTTCCGACTTCCCCGTGACTGCGATTCGCGCAGGATCGACATCCGGCAGCGAGCGGAGAAACTCGAGCGCCCGAAGAATCTCGTACACCTGAATGGACTCGAGGGTAGTGCCGGCCACCATCGCCTGCCGCTTCATGTGGTGAATCAGGTCGTTGTCCGTGAAGCTGCGCAGGTTGCGTTCGAGGGCCCGGCTCCCTTGGTCCAAAGTCTCTACGATCAGCACTGCTCGATCGCCCCACTGATTGCGCTCCACCGGCTGTTCATTGCCCCACACAGGAATGCCCCTGCGGTGGTCGGCGACCAGAAGCGCCGGCAACCTGGTTCCTTGCGGGCGCATGGCGGGCAGCGAATAAATGGCCTTCACGCGGAGTCCGTCGAGCGATGTAAAGCCGACTCGCTGCGTTTCGCGGCCTTGCGAGACGTTCTTGTCACCCCACTGCGGCTCAAGCGCAACGGGCTGCTTCGGAAAGTACCGGAAGACTTCGTCGCGCAGTTCCGCGATCAGTTCGGCCGCTCTGATTTCGCGCTGTGCGGCGGAGAATGATTGCAGTGCGGCCGCGCGGAGCGGAATCAACTCTTCGTCAATCCGCGTCAGGCGCTCCTCGATTGGCAGCCCGGACCGGTAGCAGATCAACTGGTCCGCGGCAGGCTCATCGAGCGGGCCTTCGCTCGTCACAGGCGTTTCTTTGCCGAGGAATTCTTTAAGGAAGAATGAATAGACCGGCAACCGGATCGCTTCGATGTCACTGTGCCCGCCGGGAGCGGTGGCGGTCCGCAGAGCGCCGTCCGCGTTGTAGAGCCGGTACACATGTCGCATCTTGCCGATCAGTTCATGAAACGTGTCCATCGGGAAACCCCGATCTGCCAGGGCGTTACATTGCAACTGCGGGCGGGGCGCGATTAACGCACCGATTTCGGAGTAAAGCATTCCATAGCTGTTGACCGGGTATTGGCAGTCGCAATGCGCGAAGGTCAGTCGATGCTTGATCCAGCCATTTGTCGAAAGTGTGCCGGATACGGGCGCCGAAGCGCGAATCCTCTCATCGAGCGCGGCCAGGTAAAACGTCGTCATGCCGCCGCCGGATCTTCCGGTTGCGCCAATCCGCCTGGGATCGAGGTCTGGCCGTGACGCCAGATAGTCGACCGCCCGGCGCGCATTCAGCAGTTCCACCGCGAGCGGCGAAAAGCCGCGGCTGTACCAGTGAAACCAGGCGTTCGAGTAAACGCCATGATGGGTGAACTCGATCTCACCCATTTCGATATTGTCCATCACGAGGGCCGCGATTCCGTTTGCGGCAAACCAGGCGCCGTGTTTCGCGTAATACGTCTTGCTGGCGTGACCACACTGATAGAGCACCACGGGAAAAGGCGCGCTGCCCGTGCGGGGCAGATAAAGATTGGCGGTCAGGAAAACATTCGGTGCGGTTTCGATAACAAGATTTTCGATCGTGTAGTTCGGACGCTCAACCCGATGCGTCACTGTCGCCTTGGGCGGAGTAGCCGGCAGTTGCAGGTTGTGCCAGAGCATCTTCGTGAGCTCGGCCCTGGCCTGCGTTTTCCGCTGCTCCCATTGCTGAACCGTGCTGATGCCGTTGAAAAGCCGCTCCGAGCGGGCAGCGACGGAGCGTTCAAAATGCGAGTGCAGCGCTTCAAACTCCGGATTCCCGGTAGTGGGCGGCGGAGTTTGCGCCACGACGCGAGGGCACGCGGCAACAAGCAAGGCTATGAGGGCCAGACTCGATTTTGAACGCATGGCGACTCGGGATCTACAAAAACGCCTTCCGGACTCGCTCGAGGAAGTGGGTCACGACCTGCTCGGGATCGCCTGGACC
>JBOGMR010000304.1:0-2384 GCA_050746825.1 Bryobacteraceae bacterium
GTATGGACTGCAAGGGAAATCGGCGAATCTGCAGCCGGCGATCGGCCTGGCCAAACGCTATTGGAACGAGACGCACTCGCCGCTCGCGCGCGCCTGGCTCGCGGTCGCTCTGCGGGCGCATGCAACCGAGGTCGCAATCCAGACACCGCCGGTGACCGACGTTACAGTCACCGCACTCGAGGCGATCGCCTTGACGGGGGTGCTCGCGTGAAGCGCCGCCGTTTCATTCAGGCCGCGTCGGCAGGAGCGCTAGCCGGCCAAATCGGCTGTGGTCCCACGGGGACGCCGGGCGGGCAACGCCGCTCTGCCGTCGCGATCCTGCGCGCGGCTTCCTATTCGGCGAATCTGCTCGACGAGTTGAAGCGCGGTGCAGCGTTGTGCGGGCTCGAAGCCAAGGGCAAGCGGGTGTTGCTGAAGCCGAACCTGGTCGAGTTCGACGCGTCCACGGCGATCAACACGAACGTCGCGCTGCTTGCGGCGGCGGTTGATCTGTTCCGCTCGCTCGGCGCCGCGGAGGTGAGGATCGGCGAAGGCCCGGGTCATCGCCGCGACACGCTCTATCTCGCCGCGGAAGCTGGATACGGGCGCGGCATCGAGCGGTTCGACGCGATGTTCGTCGACCTGAATCGCGACGACGTATCCGCCGCCGGCCGCTTCGGCGACCGCGACAGGATCTACCTGCCGAACGCGGCGCTCGGCGCCGATCTGATCGTCTCTGTCGCCAAGATGAAGACGCATCATTGGGCCTGCGCGACGCTGTCGATGAAGAACTTCTTCGGCCTGGTGCCCGGCTCGATCTACGGCTGGCCGAAGAACGAACTTCACCGCGTCGGTATCGCGCGTTCCATCGTGGAGTTGCAACGCGTGTTCCCAAAGAGCTTCGCCATCATCGACGGCATTGTTGGGATGGAGGGCAACGGCCCGATTCAGGGTACGCCGAAACCAGTAGGGGCCGTAGTGATGGGATCGGACCTGGTCGCCGTTGACGCGACATGCTGCCGCATCATGGGGATTGATCCGGAGAAGATCGAGTACATGCGGCTGTGCGCCAAGTCGCGCGGTACGCTCGACGCGGCGCAAATCGATCAGCGCGGAGAGCGCATCGAAAGTGTGCGGACACCGTTCGCGCTGATCGGCAACTTTCGGGAGTATCGGCTCGGGTAGCGTTATCATCAATGCTAGAGGCACGATGACTGGCGGCAACGGAGATAACACCCCATCGCGTTTGGATCGCATCGAGGCGGCATTGGAATCGATCATTCGCGGCCGCGAGGAATTTCGTGCCGGGCACAAGATGCTCCTGAAGTCTCAAGTGCTCATGCGGGAAGCCATGGAAAAAGGCCACGCGAAGTTTCGCGAGAGAATGGACGAAATCACGGATAAACTCAACCGGTTGACCGGTGCTGTGGGCCAATTGCCTGGCCGCGTGGACCAGACGCATCACGACATTGCGGCCATGCGCGAAAACTTCGATGCGCGTCTGAAGCGCGTGGAAGGCTGATTCATAACACGTGACACGACGAGAACTGCTTGCACTGGCCGCGGGCGCTCCGCGCATCGGCTATAGAGACTACTCGCGCTGCCTTCCCGGCTACTTGTCGGATCTGGCTGATCGCGCGTACCGGCTGCGGAACCGCGAGTTGGCAGCGATCAGGAATCGCGCGGGCGTCGAGCGCCGCCAGCGATGGGTGCGCGAAACCTTCTGGAAGCTCGCCGGCGGAGAGCCGCAACGGACGCCGCTCAACGCCCGTACGCTCGGGAGCTTCGAGCGGCCCGGGTATCGCATGGAAAAGGTGCTTTACGAGAGTGTCCCGGGCTTGCACATTCCGGCGAACCTTTACATCCCGTCCAGCGCGAAGCCGCCGTATCCAGGGGTGCTGTTCCAGATGGGGCACTCGCTCAACGGCAAGGCGAATGAGGGCTATCAACGTTGCTGCCAGGGGCTCGCGAAACTGGGCTACGTCGTGCTCGCGTTCGATCCGATGGGGCAGGGCGAGCGGACGTATTATCCGAACGCGACGCTCACGCGAACGCGTCTCAGCTCGGCGGACGACGAGCACACCACGCCGGGACGCCAGATGCTGCTGCTGGGCGACACGTCTACGCGGATGCAGACCTGGGACGCAGTGCGGAGCCTCGACTATCTCGCGTCGCTCCCGTACGTGGATCCGAAGCGGCTCGCGTCAACCGGACAGTCCGGCGGTGGCACGCTGACCATGTTCCTTGCGGCGGTCGACGACAGGCTGGCCTGCGCGATGGTCTCGATGGGTAATACGGAGAACTTCGCCTGCGCCGGCTTCAATCCGCCGGGATCGACAGACGACGCCGAGCAGAATTTCGTCGGCGGCGGTCCGGCAGGCTTCGATCGTTGGGATGTGCTTTAC
>JBOGMR010000305.1:0-4657 GCA_050746825.1 Bryobacteraceae bacterium
AGACTGCATTCAATCAGGTGTTCGGGATGGACCCGTGGGAGTTTTTCCGGCGGAACCCGGACAACGGAGCCACGTTCAATCGCGCCATGACCGACATCACGGGGATGGTCACGCACGCGCTCGTCGAAGCCTACGATTTTTCCCGCTTCCGAAAGATTGTCGACGTCGGCGGCGGGCATGGAACTTTTCTTGCGGCGATCCTGAAGGCGACTCCGCATGCCGAGGGGATTGTATTCGATGCACCGGAAGTCGCCGAGGGCGCGCGACAGGTAATCGGGCAGGAGGGCTTGGCCGCACGCTGCCAGGCGGCCGGAGGCGACTTCTTCGCCGCTGTGCCGGAGGGCGCCGACGCGTATCTGCTGAAGTGGATCATTCACGATTGGGAAGATGAGAAGGCGGTCGCGATCCTGAAAAACTGCCGCAAGGCGATCCATCCCGGCGGCCGTTTGATCCTGTTTGAGTCGATCCTCGCCGAAGGCAACGAGCCCGATTTCGCCAAGCTCATGGATCTGAACATGCTCGTCATGACGGGCGGCCGGGAGCGCACCGAGGCCCAGTACAAGTCGCTCCTCGAGCGCGCCGGCTTCCGGCTCATGCGCGCAATTAAGATCGATGCGCCGTCGGGAGTTATCGAAGCCGAACCGGCGTAGGGCGATTCATTCTTCCCGATCAAGCGGAGGCATGACTTCGGCCGGTAGGCGTCGAAGGATTTCATCGTACGCCTTCTGCGCGATCCCTAAAGCGGCCGTTGCTTCCTCCGAGTCTGGATCGTGTGATGCTCCTGGATATCGGAATTGTACGGCGTAGTCCGTCAGAGCATCTGCGGGCTTCAGTACCTCGCTCAGGGAGTGATCCAGCCGCTCGCAGTCCTCTCGCAGGATTTGCAGATTGTGGGTCTTTCCGAAGGTCTTCTGATGCCAGGTAAGAAACGCGTTCATCGCCTTTTCTGCGGCCTGCTGGCAGTGAAAAACGGCGATCCGCTCGATACCTCCGGCGATCGTGAGCGCCGCAACCTGGAGATCTTCATGCGCCCGCCTCAGCCACTGCCTGGTTTCATCAAGAAGAAGCTCTGCCGGCGTCATACAGTATTCTGCCTTCTCTAACCACAGTAGCCGGGAGCGAGGACCGTACAAACGCCGCGCGGCCTTCGAAATCAGTGCGGCGCCAAGGGACGACATCTACATCAACGTTCACTCCCTCGAGGGCTTGGTATACGGCTCCACTGCGGAGAAGGCGGCTTGGAACGTCGTCAGGAACCACGACGAGGAAATCCAGGTCGCTGTCCGGTCCGGATTCGCCGCGAGCCGCCGAACCGAACAGATACACCCGCTCCGGGGCGTAGAATTCCACCAGACGCCGTGTGACCTCGCTAATAACCTCGTCGCGCTTCACTGTGCCATCATACCCCGCGGCTGCTGCTGCGTCATACAATGCAGCGTCCCCAGACCCCACACCAGATCGACCGCGTGAATGCCGGCCACCTCGCGATCCGGGAACTGTCGTGCGAGCGTGTTCAGCGCCACCCGGTCGCTCGGGTCGTTGAACGTCGGGACCAGCACAGTCCGGTTCGCGATGTAGAAGTTCGCATAACTCGCAGGCAACCGCTGGCCGTCAAAAATCACCGGCCGCGGCATCGGCAGCTTCACCACACGCAACGGGTACTGCTTCAGAATCGCGAGGTTCTCGCGAAGGGGTGCATAGTTGACATCGCTGCGGTCGTCCTCGCTCACGATCACCACCGTGTCGTGCGCCACGAACCGCGCGAGGTCATCGATGTGCCCGTGTGTGTCATCCCCCGCGATTCCGTTTCGCAGCCAGATGATTTCGCGCGCGCCGAGGTAGTCGCGTAGCGCGCGCTCGATCTCGAGGCGCCCGAGCCCCGGATTGCGCGCCTGCACGTCGCTGAGGAGGCATTCTTCGGTCGTCATTAGCAACCCGTCGCCGTTGACGTCGATGCTGCCGCCTTCCAGCACCAACCCCGGACGCCACTCGCGCATTTTCAGCCGCTTCGCCACCGCGCCCGCCACTGCATCATCACGACGCCAGTTGTCATACTTTGCCCAGCCGTTGAACTTCCAGTTCGTGCCTGCCACCTCACCCTTCGCGTTCTTCACAAACAAAGGGCAATAGTCGCGCGTCCACACGCGATCTGTCGGGCGGCGAAAGAACTCGACCGCTTCCGGCTCCGCGCTCGCCTTCCTGAGATACCGGCGCGCGCGCTGCTCGGCGGCTTCATCCTCGACCAGAATCCGCACCCGCTCCGACCGGGCCAGAGCGCGCACCACTTCGCAATAAACCCAAAGGATCGGCTCGAACTTTCCCGGCCAGTCGCCGCGATTGTGCGGCCAGGCGATCCACGTGGCCTCGTGCGGCTCCCATTCGGCGGGCATGCGGAAGCCGACAGCGCGCGGCAGACCTCTGGCCTGCCCGAGTTTCCGCGTCATGGATCGATCAGCCTGTTCAAAATCGGCGCGTAAGCGTCGATGCGCCGGTCGCGCAAAAACGGCCAGTTGCGCCGCACTTCTTCCGTGCGCGCCGGATCGCACTCGACCACCAGGATTTCCTCACGATCGTGGGACGCCTCCGCGATCATCTGTCCGAACGGATCGGCAACGAACGACGCGCCCCAGAATTCGAGCCCGCGATCTTTCGGCCCTTCGAAGCCTACCCGATTGACGGCCGCGACGTAGATGCCGTTCGCGATCGCGTGCCCGCGCTGAATGGTGCGCCATGCATCGTGCTGTGCCTGGCCGTACTGCGCCTTCTCCGAAGGATGCCACCCGATCGCCGTCGGATAGAACAAGATCGCCGCACCGCCGAGCGCGGCTACGCGCGCCGCCTCCGGATACCACTGGTCCCAGCACACCAACGTCGCCACCCGTCCGAAGCGCGTATCGAAATTCCGGAACCCGAGATCGCCCGGCGTGAAGTAAAACTTCTCGAAATACAGCGGATCGTCCGGGATGTGCATCTTGCGATACAGCCCGGCAATAGAACCGTCGGCATCGAGAATCGCCGCGGTGTTATGATACACGCCCGCCGCGCGCCGCTCGAAAACCGGCGCGATGATCACCACCTGGCGCTCGCGGGCGATCTTCCCGAGCGCCTCAGTCGACGGCCCCGGCACAGGCTCGGCTAGATCGAACAGCCGCGCATCTTCCTCCCGGCAGAAGTATTGCGAGCGAAACAGTTCCGGCAGACACACGATCTGAGCGCCACGCTCCGCCGCCTCACCCACCCGCTCGACCGCCTTTGCAAGGTTCGCGGCGGGGTCCGTCGAACACGACATCTGCACGAGCCCCACGCGGAATTTCGGGTCGTTCACAAGCTTATTGTATTCGGTACAATAGCCCTTTTACCCACATGCGAAAATGGATTGCGGGGCTGACCGCAGCCACGGGGCTCCTCCTGGCTGCCAGGCTCATACTGGCGGTGGCGTTTGCCGGTCCACCGGTTCCTACGCCCAAAGAACATCTCGGTTACGCGCCCGGCGCCGACTTCAAACTGGCCGATTACTCGGATCTCATCGGTTATTTCCAGAAGCTGGCGCGCGCTTCGGACCGCATCAAGCTGGTCGAGTTCGGCCGCACTTCTTTCGGCAAGCCGATGTACGTCGCGTTTCTCTCCGACGCCGAGAATCTCAAGCGCCTCGACCGCTATCGCGAGATCAGCCGCCGGCTCGCGCTCGGCCAAGCCAACGCCGCTGAAGCCTCGCGCCTCGCTGCCGAAGGCAAAGCCATCGTCTGGATCGACTCGGGCCTGCACGCGACCGAGGTCGCGCCCGTGCAGCACGCGCCCGAACTGGCGTACCGCATGGTCGCGGCCGAAGACGCCGAGACCGCAGCCATCCGCAAGAATGTCATCCTGATGCAGATCCCGTCGATCAACCCCGACGGACTCGACATGGTGGCGCATTGGTACCGGCAGAACGTAGGCACGCCTTACGAAGTCGCGCCGCTGCCGCGCCTCTATCAGAAGTACGCGGGCCACGATAACAATCGTGACTGGTTCATGCTGAACCTCGACGAGACGCGCGCCGTCACGCGCCTGTTGTTCCGCGAGTGGTTCCCGCAGATCGTCTACAACCAGCACCAGGTCGCGCCGTTCCCTGCCCGCATCTTCGTGCCCCCCTACGCAGAGCCGCTCAATCCGCACATCCAGGCGCCCGTGATGGAAGGCATCAACCTCATCGGCGCGGCGATCAAAGAGCGCTTCGCCCAGGAAAACAAGCCCGGCGTCCTCTCCTATCACGGCTTCGACGCCTGGTGGAACGGCGGTTTGCGCTCCGTGCCCGCGTTCCACAACATGCACGGCATCCTCACCGAGACCGCGCTCCACGTGTACGCCACTCCGCGCAACTATTCGTTGAGCGAGTTGCCGCAATCGTTCACCAACGGAATTCCAACGCGCGAGCCGAGCGTGTTCTATCAGCGGCCGTGGCTGGGCGGGCGCTGGGCTATACGCGACGCCGTTGACTACATGCTCACCGCGGACTTCGCGATTCTCAACCTTGCCTCGCAGCGCCGCACGGATTTTCTGATGAAGGCCCACCTTATGGCGCGCAGTGCGATCGAAGCAGGCAAGACGGCGCGGCCGTATGCGTACCTGATCGCTCCGTCCAAACAGTGGGACCGGCCGACCGCAATTGAGCTGATCG
>JBOGMR010000306.1:0-6781 GCA_050746825.1 Bryobacteraceae bacterium
CCTGCAAGAAGAATACGTCTTCGTCAGGACGCACCATTTGTTTCAGGTTACGTCAAATTGAAGCGGGCAGGTGGCATACAATGATGTTTCATGCGAATCCTAGCTGCCTCTCTTCTCCTGACTCTGTCTACGGCCGCGTACGCTGCCGACTACACCATCGCTGTTGCCGGGCTGGTGCACTCCCACGTGTGGGGGCACATTGGCGGCATGATCAAGGGCGATCCCGCCAAACTGGTTGGCGTTGCCGAGACCGTTCCGGAGCTCGTCGCCGAAGCCAAGCGCCGCGGCGTCCCCGGCGCGTTGATCTTCGACGACTATCGCAAGATGCTCGAAACCGCCAAGCCGTCGATCGTGTGGGCGTTCGTCGAGAACAACCGGCACCTGGAAATCGTACGAGCCTGCGCGCCGCGCAAGATTCACGTGATGTTTGAGAAGCCCCTGGCGTCGACCTATCACGACGCGCTTGAAATCAGGGCGCTGGCGCAGAAACACGGCATCCAGGTAATGACGAATTACCAGATGGCGTGGTGGTCCGCGAACTACGCTGCCAAGGCGCAGGCGGACGCGGGTGCGGTCGGTCAAGTGTGGCGGCTGCGAGGCGTAGTGGGGCATGGCGGGCCGGGATCGGGGGGCGTGGGCAAATACTTTTTCGACTGGCTGACGGATCCGGTGAAGAACGGCGCAGGGGCGCTGATGGATTTCGGATGCTACAACGCGCTGTGGTCGCTGTGGTATCTGGGGCGGCCGGAGACGGTGTATGCGCAGGTGAATCAACTGCGGCCTCAGACGTTTCCGAAGGTGGAGGATAACGCGACGCTCATCTTGTCTTACAAGAACGGCGTTGGACTGTTCGAAGGAAGCTGGGATCTGCCGCGCAGTTTTCAGGACCTGGAAGTGTTCGGCCTCAAGGGCAGCCTCTACATGAAGAACGGCAGTGTCGAGCTGCGGCAGGGACGCGAGACCAAGCAGGTTGAAGTGCCGGCGCTCGATCCGGATCGCGCCAGTCCGGTCGCGTACATGGTGAGCTGTTTGCGGCAGAATAAGCCGCTCGAAGGAATGGTTGCGCTCGACATCAACGTGGGCGTCAATGAGATTGTCGAGGCGGCGGTGCAGTCGGCCAGGAGCGGTCGCGCAGTGAAGCTGCCGCTGGCCAAATAAGGAGCAGGCATGACCGGCTTTCAGACTGCCGCAGTGATCGGAACGGGGATGATGGGGCCCGGAATCGCGGGAACGCTCGCGCTCGGCGGGGTTCGCGCGTCGATTGTCAGCCGCAGCGCGGAAAGCGCGCGGAAGGGGCTGGACGCGGCGCACGGGCAGATCGGCTTGTTGGAGCAGAGCGGGCTGGTTTCCGCCGAGCGGGCCGGGCGGGCGCGCGAGCTGCTCGACGCCACCGATGCCTTCGATGATGCGATCCGCCGGGCGGATCTGGTGATCGAGTCGGCGCCGGAAAACATGGAATTCAAGCAGGAATTGTTCGCGCGCCTGGACGCGATTGCGCGGCCGGATGCGGTGCTGACGACAAACACCTCGGGGTTGAGCATCACGGCGATCGCGTCGCGCTGCCGGCGGCCGGAGCGGATTCTGACCACGCACTTCTGGAACCCGCCGCATCTGATGCCGCTGGTGGAGATCGTGCTGGGCGAAAAGACATTGCGGGAGATCGCCGAGAAAGTGCGAGCGTTGCTGGCGCACTGCGGCAAGGTTCCGGTGGTGGTGAAGAAGGACCGGCCGGGGCAGCTCGGCAATCGGCTGCAGATGGCCATGGTGCGCGAGGCGATCCACATTGTGGCGGAGGGAATTGCCGATGCGGAGGACGTGGACACGGCGGCGAGGTCCGGCTTCGGCCTGCGGCTGCCGGTGTACGGGATCTTCGAGCATCAGGATATGGTCGGGCTCGACATGGGTTTCAGCATTGTCGACTACGTATCGCGCGACCTGTACAACAAACCGCAGGCGCCGGACTTGATGAAGGAGAAAGTAGCGCGCGGGGAGTTGGGGGTGAAGGCGGGCCGGGGATTCTACGACTGGTCGAAGAAGGATGCAGCGGCGGTGCGCGCGCGGCGGGATCGGTTTGTGTTGGAGTTCCTGCAGCGGGAGAAAGCTGCGAGGGGAACCGGCGGATAGCTGGAGCAGCCGAAAAACCTTGCCCGGCCACGCCGGCGCCGGCGGCCTGCAGCCGGTGAAAGCGCTGCCACCTTAGTAAATCCAGTGTCGTTCTATTGATCTGAGACAACGCCAGATAAGCCAGGAAGCCGAGCCCAATTGCCTGTTTCACGGGGCCCCGGCGGGGCGATGATCTCAGGCTCTTACCCGTGTCCGGGTACTATACCCTGGGTACTGGTACGTGGGTATAAGACCTCAGAAAATTCCCCTTACGAAATTGAATCTCTTAGGCTATTGTTGCGACGGCCCTGTTGACGCAATATTGATCCATGCCGACCAGAATCCTACGCCGAACGGATTCCGCTGAGGACCGCCGCGCTTCGCAAAGGCTGCCCATAGAGCGGGAAGTTCGCTACAAAGTCTACGACGGAAAAACCGTCAAACTCATTGGTTCAGGAAAAACCGTCAACATCAGCAGTGGAGGCGTGCTGTTTACCACGGAAAACCCTCTCGCTCAGGGTGAACGCGTGGAACTCTCGATGAGTTGGCCCGCCCAGCTAAACGGTACACTGTCGCTGAAGTTCGTGGCGATGGGGCGCCTGGTGCGATGCAGTGAATCGCAGGCGGCGCTTGCCATCGAACGTTACGAATTCAAGACACGCGGTTCAAACGGGCTGTAGCGCCGCTTACGCGCTATGCGCTCCTAAAAAACACGGCTGTAGATACCGCAAAGATTCGGGCCGTGGAGCAGGCAGTTCCCCGTAGTAATTTTCAGGAGGATGCTCCCGATGGCGATCAGCAGAACGGGATTGCGATCGGGAGCATACAAAGGCCGGCGCTGTTTCGGCTTATCGATTGCCGCGTCACCCTACCATCAGAACTCCAGTTTGAAAATGATCTGCTGGTAGGTGCGTCCGCCGAGCCCGGAGAAGCTACCCTGGTTTCCGGTGATCTTGGCGAAGTTTTGCTGATTGTTCGGCCGAAGATCGACAGTCGTATTCGGGTTGTTGAAGAAATAGCGCTTGAACGGGTTGTTGATGTCGTATCGGAGTGAACCCTTGAGCCGTTCCCTAAAGGTGAACGTCTTCGAGATGCTGGCTTGATACCAGATCATGCCAGGTCCGGTGGTGATGTTTCTCCCGGAGGCGCCCGCCGTGAACGAAGCGGGATAGTCGAAGGCGTTGACGTCGGCCCAGGGCAGCGAGCAGGTGAGGGAGTGGCGGCATGGACCCTTGGCATCCCAGGGAATCTTGATGTCGTCATAGCTCTTGCCGGGGGCCATGTTGGCCCGCTGTGAGCCGGGGAGAAAAACGTTGTTCGTCCCGGTAAAGCCCCACGTCAACGGGAGGCCCTGTTCGAGCGTTTGGATGACGTTCAACTCCCAGCCACCAAGCGCGCCGTTGACGATCGCGTTAGCATCACGCATCCATTTCCGTCCGCGTCCGAAGGGGAGCTCCCAAAGTCCATACGTCACCCAGCGATGGTTCACATCGAAGCTCGATCGGGCCTTCTCAAGGCTTCGGTTGTAGAACGTGATGCCGCCAGCGCCCGAATCGTCGGAAGCCTGGTCAAGCGATTTCGCCCAGGTGTAGAACGATGTCAGCGAATAACCCTTCGAGAAGCGTTTTTCCACCTTGAGCGTGCCGGAGTGGAAGCTGGAATGACCATAGTTGCTGTAGTGAGAGATCGATCCGAAGTGCGGATAGGGCTTGTAGTTTTGCACCGCGTTCCGGATGGTGTTCAGCGTGTTGAAGTCGCTGGAGATGTTGAGCGGGACTGCGTTGATATCCCAGCGATTCAGAAGTCCAACACCGGATGAACCCTGATACGAAAGATCGACCAACAGGCCGCTGGCCAATTCATACTGGAGGCTGCCGTTCCAGTTCATGATGTAGGGCATGCGCATGTTGTTGTCGAACCAGGAAGCGTTGCGTCCGCTGTAGTTGGTTCCCACAAACGGCACCGTACCGTCGGGCAGGGTGTTGAAACCGATTCGCGGCGGGCCATTGCGCAGATAAAACGCGACGTCCGGGTTGCCTGTGTTCTGCTGGACGACCGCGGTCGCCAGGTATTCTTCGAAGTTTTCGTTCAGGCCGTTGGTCCAAAGGTCGAGCGTGTTGAACGCAATGCCGGACCGGAAAACGAACTTCGGATGGAAGTTGTAGGCCATTCCGACTCGCGGCTGGAAGTTGTTCAGGTCGCGCGAGGCGAGAGCGCCTTTGGGGTGGAGCAGCGCGCCGCGCCGCCCGGTAAGAGCGTCGGTGGCGGCCGGATCGAACTGGCTTTGCTGCCCGTACTTGGTGTTGTAGGGCGACTCGTACTGCCAGCGGATGCCCAGGTTGAAAGTCAGCTTCGAAGAGAACTTCCAGTCATCCTGGAAGTAGAAAGCCGTATTCCACCAGCGCGGCAGCCATGTGGCGAGAGCCTGGGTGTAATCGGCGCGGACCACGCCGCCCAGCATGAAAGACGCGAACGGATGGCCAGTATTCGGTACGAAGGGCATCTCGGTGCCGCCCATACGGTAGACTCCCGACGGGGTGGTCTCGACGAGCACATTGTGGCGCGTCCGCAGAATTTCCAGACCGCTCTTGAACGTGTGCCGGCCCCGCACCATCGTGATGTTGTCCTGCAGGCTCAAGTTCTCGTTGACGTCGAAATTCTGCCCACCGGGGAAGTTTGACAGCAGCGAGCCGCCACCGGAAGTCACAAAGCTCGGCATCGTCTCCGGCCCAACGTTGGGAATACCGAACTGGCTCGCCCAGTTCTGACCGATGCTCTCCGGCACACGCGTCATCTTGCGGCGGTTGAAGCCGAGCCGCAGCTCCTGCACGATCGAGGGACTGACCGTGTAGGTGTCCGATACGACAATCTGCCGCTGATTGATCGGGATCGGCGTTACGTTCTGATCGAAGATGGGGTTAGCCACATTCACCTGCCATCGGTCGCGGAACGAGCGGTGGCGGAAATTGGAATAGCGGCCGAAGATTTTGTGGCGCTCGGAGAAGGACTGGTCGACCTTGAAGTCGGTGCCCGTGCGGTACGACCGATAGATGGTGTCGGCGCTGATGTTGTTCGATACACCCTCCCGGTTGGTGATCGACTGATTATTCCGGTTGTTCTCGCCGGTCCACGGGTTGAAGCTCATGAACTTGTTAAAAACCGGATCGACGCGGTTCAGCGGAATGCGGTTGCCCGGGAACTGGGTTCGCGTATAGGTGCTTCCGGTCAGCGTGAGCGTGGCCGGATCGTAGATCGGATTGCCGATGCCGCCGAAGCTGAAATCTCCATTCAGCATGGCCGGACTGGGAACCGAGCGGTTGGCGTTTTCCGACGCCTTTTCATGATGCCTCTGGAATCCGACCAGGAAGAACGTCTTGTTTCTCCCGTTGTAGATTTTGGGGATGATGACCGGGCCGGCAATGTTGCCCGAGATCAGATGGAAGCCGAAGTTGTTGGTCGGGAGCGCGGCGTCCTGCCAGTTGCGATGAATGAAGTGGCGCGCCATGTAGCGCTCTTCCGCCAGTCCGTGAAACTGATTGGTCCCGCTCTTATACGTAATGTTCATCAAGCCGCCGCCGGAATGGCCATATTCGGCGGGGAGAGCGGTGGTCAGAATCTTGATCTCCTGCATGTTATGTTCGACCGTGGACATGTTGCGTCCCGTGCCGACAACGCCCGTCCCCGGGGTCAGACCGGAAACGCCATCGTTGCCGAGCACGAAAGCGCGCGAACGGCTGCCGGCCGTGTGGCCAACGCCGTTTTGCGAAGTTACACCCGGCACATACCAGAGCATGCTTTCGATCTTCATCTGCGGAGTCGGCAATTTGACCAGCTCGGTGCCTGTGACCAGATGGCCCGTCACGGAAGTCTCCGTTTCAAGAACCGTCGTCGCGGCGCCCACCTCCACGGTGTCGACCACTGTACCGACCTCGAGCGTTACGTCGACGCGCGCCGTTTCGGTCGAACGTACCTGGATGTTCGTCCGTAGAAGCTTCTTGAAGCCCTGGGATTCAAACGCGATTTCATACATGCCAGGGTTGAGATACGGAACGCGATAAAGACCTTCTTCGTTGGTCGTCGCCGTGTGGACGAAGCCGGTCTGGGTGTTCGTGATGCGTACCGCGACCGAGGGAATGATCGCGCCGCTCGAATCGTTCACGAGACCGACGATGATCCCCTGTCCCGTTTGGGCGAAGGCGAAGGCTGAAGCCAGAAGGCTTGATAGCGCAAGCCGCTTGAGATAACGCACGCGTTTGTACCCCCTACTCTGAAATGCAGACTTGAGGTTATTCTATTGCGGCGTTTGGCGGAGGTCAACCGCGATCTTTGCCCAGCTGAGGGCAGAAGGTGAGGGCAGAAGGTACTGTCTGAAAGGTCCGATTGACGCTCGGCTCATAGCGGCATGCCTTCGTCACGCCCGACTTCAGGTTGTCCGGCACCACGATCTCGGGCACACCGCCCATAAATCGAAGGCGCGCAGGTGGGCGCCGATCCAGTCGGCCAGTCCCTGGGACAGGCTTGCTTCGGCATAGGTATAGCTGCTGGCGCCCAACACGGCGACAAACAGAGCCGCTTGCCACACTTGGCCGGCGCTGGCGTTATAGATGGGCACGGTGTCGCCGGCATAGTCGACAAACAGTTTCTCGCCGGCCCGGTGTTCGTGCCGCAACACCAATTC
>JBOGMR010000307.1:0-5070 GCA_050746825.1 Bryobacteraceae bacterium
CCCCGGTAGATGTCCCAACTTCGCGTTGTACGCGATTCTCTGCTCCATAAGGAAAGCAGGGATCCTCCACCCGGCTCCAAGCGCTTGAATCACGTTCGCCCTTCCCTGCTCCTTGTTCGGAACCGCGGCCACAAAAGGCCGCGACGGATCGAATGTCGTCTTCTCTTTCAGAATCTTGAACAAGCCATCGGCAAACGCTCCGGCCGGCCCTTCGAGGTATTCGCCGGTTTCTGTGTTATGGAGCGTCAGAAAAAGGTCCACCGGCTTTCCATCGCGAATCCAGTCTGCGATCGCGGCGCGCTGCGCCGTGATTTCGGGCATGAGCTGAACATTATTGACGTCCCAGTTGCGGTTCAGATCGTAGCCGCGCCGGTTGAAGCGAACGCCTCCATGCGCAACGCCGTCCGGATCGGCCATAGGGAGAATCATCCAGCGGACGTGCGCGCGCAAACCCGCGACGCGCAGCAGAGCTCGCACCGCGCCATCGCCGCCCCAGGAGCTTCCCGATTCCCAGGCGTGCTGGCGGAACATCAGCCAGACCGTTTTTTCCGCTTCCGGCCTTCCGATGGTCCACAACAGCAGGTCGCGCCCCTCAACGCTTTTGCCAATCACCCGTTCGCGCGCGTCGGAATGCCGCACGACAGCCTTTCGAAGCTTGTCGAGATCGGTGTTCGTATACGGAGGTGTGTGGGCCACCCAGAAGCGTCGCTGGCGGGGTCGAATGCGGAGCCGGAGGCGAGGCTCAACGGCGTCGTATTCGATATCGTCCACATGCGTCCAGGTTTTCCGGTCGTAGCTGATAACCGGGGGCGTGTCCTGGGTGATGGCTCCACGGTTCGGCCGGTAGTTATATTCACCCGGGAGTCCCACGATGTCGAGCGTCAGGAGGGCGCCGCCGCGCGAGCTTCCATCCACGCGGAAGTAATACCAGCTTGCCTGCCGGTTGCGCCCGTCCTGGTCGGTCTCGCCCTTCACAAAGACCCGGAAACGATCGCCGCCGGCCTGTTCCACGCGCTCGACGCTGCCGCCCTCGAACTGCCAGCTCAGGCCGGCGCCCCAACAGCCGACGGACAGAACGACGCCGATCAGCGCATACGGTTTCAAGAATGAGATTGTACGCGAACGTTGGGCGCCCGATCAATGCGCGTGTTCCTGTGGACATGCCACATCGGATATGGCATACTCATGTGGAGACACCACATGAAGGCCGGAAAACCCGATCTTCTTCAGGGCACGCTTAACGCGATGGTCCTCCAGACGCTGGCCGCCCTCGGTCCGCTGCACGGCTACGGCGTTGCGCGGCGTATTGAGCAAGTCAGCGGCGAGGCGTAGATGGTTCCGTGGTTCAACAGCACGGCGAAATCGCAGGCATCGTCCTGGCACTTGCCGGGGCTCGGCTCATCGCAAGCTTCCTTTACGGTTTGAATCCGACGGACGCGGGAACGCTCGTCGCGGCGACAGCCCTGCTCCTGTTTGTGGCTGCGATCGCCGCGTATCTACCGGCGCGGCGCGCGACCCGAGTCGATCCGCTGGTCGCGTTGCGGTATGAATAACGAGCCTTCAATTCCCTTCGAGCACCACAATCGTATCGATCGGGTCCCGCTGCGCGGGCAGCCGCAGTTGCGTCGCTCCACTCGCGTGCGTGACCTGAACCTCCGCGCCCGAACCAAGCCGGCGTGCGCGTCTGATCTGCGGCAAGGCGGGCAGAGCGAGCACATCGCCTTGCAGGTTGAGCACGTGCACATAGATTTTACCGGCCTTCGAAGTGGTGACGCCCCATGGCTGCGGACGAACAGGGCCTGCGCGTGTGCCGTAGATCGATTCTCCGTTGGCGCTGAGCCACGTGCCCATCTGCTGGAGCCGATCAACGAATTCAGGCTGAATCTTGCCGCCCGGCATGGGACCGACGTTGAGCAGAAAGTTCGAGTTGTACCCTGCGGCACGCACCAGGTAATGGATCAGATCGCGCGCGGTCTTGAAGTTCTTATCCGAAGAGTTGTAGCCCCACGCTTTGCTGATGGTGTCGCAGGTTTCAAGGGGCAATTGACCGATCTCCGCCTTGGTGTTGAATTCCTGCGTGCTGTGTCCAGGGAGATCTTTCTCGAACATCTGAAAATCTTCGCCGTTGAACGGCTTGCGATGGTGATTGTTTCCGATGAGCGTGGCTGGCTGAAGGCTATGGATTAGGCTGTACGTTTTCTCGAGGCGCCAGCCGGCGTTCGGTTTGTCCCACCAGCCGTCGAACCAGATGCCGCCGATCTCGCCATAGTTGGTGAGCAGCTCCCGTAGCTGCGCGTCCATGAAATCGAGGTAGCGGTTGAAGTCGCCCGCATCGGGGCGGCCAGAGGCCTGGCCGGTGCGGCCGCGCGGGTAGTAGTCGGGATGATGCCAATCGAGGTGCGAGTGATAGAAGAAGAGCTTCACTCCCTGCTTGCGGCACTCGTCCGCCAGCATCTTGAGCGGGTCCTTCTTATACGGCGTCGCGTCGACGATATTCCAGCGGTTCTGCCTGGTGCCGAACATCGCGAACCCATCGTGATGCTTGCTGGTGATCGTGATGTACTTCATGCCCGCGGCCTTGGCAATCGAAACCCACTCGGCGGCGTTGAACTCGGTTGGATTGAACCTCGGCGCGAGCTTGTCGTATTCGGCGATCGTCATCTTCTTGTTGTTCATGACCCACTCGCCGTCGCCCAGCACACTGTAGACGCCCCAGTGGATGAACATGCCGAAGCGAGCGTCTTGAAACCACTGGCGGTTTTTGAGATTCGCCGGAGACGGCTGATAATCGGCCGCCGAGGCGGTCACCAGCATCACAACTAATAACGCCAACGTTTTCATAGCCTGCCTTTTCAGTATCCGAGCGACTTATCCACTACGTTCAGCAGCGGCTCACCTCGATGATATCGTTCGAAGTTGTCGAGGAAGAACTGCATCGCGTCTTCGAGCCAGGTGCGCGTGTGGTCGGCGCAGTGCGGCGAGAGCAGCACGTTGTCGAGTCCGTAAAAGGCGTGCCCGGCAGCGAGCGGTTCGGTTTCGAAGACGTCGAGTGCGGCGCCGCGGATGCGCCGTTTCTGCAGCGCGCCGATCAGGGCGGCCTCGTCGATCACGGGCCCGCGCCCCACGTTGATGATGACTGCGGACTCCTTCATGAGCGCAAACTGCGGCGCGCCGATCACGCCGCGAGACTCCGGCGTGTTGGGCGCCGCTGCGACAACGTAATCGCAGCGCGGCAGCACCTGATCGAGCCGGTCGAGACCGTGCACCTCGCTCGCATAGGGATCGTCTCTCGATTGCTCCCGCCGTCTTCGCACCGCAAGCACCTGCATTCCAAGCGCGTGCGCACGCCGCGCGCAAGCCCGGCCGATATCGCCGTAGCCCACGATGCCCATGGTCTGGCTGCTGATCTCATCGATGTCGAACGACTCCCACCTGCCTTGTTCCTGGTTGCGCACCAGGCGCCGGAAGTCCTTGGCGTAAAACAGTACCGCCCCGATCACGAACTCGCCCAGCGACTGGCTGAAAACCCCGCGTCCGTTGGTGAAGGTCACCGGGCTCGCGGCCAGCTCCGGAAACATCACGCCGTCGAGTCCGGCGGCCCGCGAATGGATCCAGCGCACCTGCGGCGCCATACGAAAAACCTGTTGGAATACTGAGAGCTTGCCGCCCCAATTCAGAATGACGTCCGCGTCCCGCGCGGTACGTTCGAACGCTTCCGCTGTGTCGCCGACCGCAATCGAGGTGCGCTCGGGCAGCCGCTCCAGCATCGCGAGCTGTTTGTCGGTGGGATTCGACAAGACCAGAACGGTGTGATTTTGCATGGATTGAAAACTGTATCATAGCTGGCGTATGCGAGACCTTTCGCTGGAATTGCTGCGCGTGGTGGAGGGGGCTGCGATTGCCTCAGCCCGTGTGATGGGCATTGGCGACCCGCAGGTCGCCGACCAGGCCGCCGTCGAGAGTATGCGGCAGGTGCTCGATACGATCGATATCGACGGCACCATCGTCATCGGCGAGGGCGAGCGCGACCACGCGCCCATGCTGTACATCGGCGAGAAGGTCGGTTCGCCGAAAGCTGACGGGAATTCGGTTGCGATTGACATTGCGGTGGACCCGCTCGAAGGCACAAACCTATGTTCGACGGGAGCGGGCGGCGCGATCACGGTGTTGGCTGCCGCGGAGCACGGCGGCCTGCTGCACGCGCCCGATTGCTACATGGAGAAGATCGTCGTGGGGCCTGTGTCCAAGGGCGCAGTCGATATCGACGCGCCGGTCAAGGACAATCTGAAGGCGATCGCCCGGCGTCTGCAACGCGGTGTGGACGACCTTGTCGTGGTGGTGCTCGACCGCCCGCGGCATCAAAAGCTGATCGCCGAGATCCGCGAGGCGGGCGCTCGAATCCGGCTGATTTCGGACGGCGATCTTTCGGCCGGCATCGCCGCGGCCGTGTCCGGCACCGGTGTGAACGCGGTGTTTGGCTCCGGTGGAGCACCGGAGGGAGTGCTGACGGCGGCCGCGCTGCGCTGCCTGAATGGCGAGATCCAGGCGCGTCTCGTCGTCAAGGACGAGCAGCAAGCCGAGCGCATGCGCAGCATGGGGATCAAGGACCTCAACAGGGTTTACAAGACCCACGACCTGGCGCCGGGCAAGGAGATCGTCTTCGCCGCTTCGGGCGTGACGGACGGCAACCTGCTCAAAGGCGTGCGGTTCTTCGGCGACGGCATCCGCACGCAATCGATCGTGATGACGCGCTCGCCGGCGCGGGTGCACTTTGTGGATACGGTCTACATGGAAAACCGCCCGGACGTGAAAGTCCGGTTCAGGTAGAAGGGCCGCTACACCACAACGTTCGCCGGCCGGCCTGCCAGGTAGTTCCGCACGTTGTCGATCGCGAGCTGTAATCCAGCTTCCAGGGTCTCGGGCGTCACGCCCGCCGAGTGGGGCGAAAGCACGACATTGTCGAGCCTGGTCAGCGGGTGGCCGGGCGGAAGCGGTTCGGTTTCGAAAACATCGAGGCCCGCGCCGGCAATGCGGCGCGCGCTGAGCGCGTCAACCAGAGCCGCCTCATCC